>CAILON010000190.1 GCA_903835865.1 uncultured beta proteobacterium | reverse complement strand
TATTGGTCATCAATCAACTCATAAGTTTCTTTGGCCTTTGCATCCTGACCGTCTGCCTTGAGCGCACGCCCATACCAATAGGTCCATGCGGGATCACGACTACGTACTGCTGGATTCATACCTTCAATCGCATTCTTTACCAACACCCAATCTTTCGCACGCAATCCCGCTCGCACCTTCCACTCCTGCCCTTCGGCTGAGAGTAATTCGTTATATCCAAGCTCTTGCTGCAAACGATAAGCGTCGTCTGCATTGGGATCTAATTTCTTAGCTAGAAATTGGCCAATAACGCCCCAAGCTACGGCTTGATTCTCTTTGCTATAACGCGCAGCATTTAGAGAGAAATCTTTGTAGGCCTTGGCAGGATCCGCTTTTGCTACTTTTACAATTTCGGCAATAGGGTCTTCTCCGCCAAGACGCTTGGCCATGGTTTCATATCCCCTTTCATTTGCAGCGCGTCCAATCGCCTTGGCCTCGCTAGGCGTCATGCCGCCGGCAGCAACTAAAGAAGGAACTAATTCTTGGCAAGCTTGACCAAAATAACCAGGGTCCAAGAGAACTGCACGCGAGTCCATTGCTAATTTAGTGGGGTTTTCACCTTGGGATAATTTGGAAAGTAGCGCATAACACTTCACTTGAGTGTCATCGTCTAAAACAAACTTGGCATATTCGATATCAAAGCGCGACCAATCTTTACGCTTGCCTAAGACCAGTAACCAATCATTACGCATGCGATCTGCTAGAGCTGTGCCTTGATATTG
This sequence comes from uncultured beta proteobacterium, assembly GCA_903835865.1. Classification (GTDB taxonomy): domain Bacteria; phylum Pseudomonadota; class Gammaproteobacteria; order Burkholderiales; family Burkholderiaceae; genus Polynucleobacter. The sequence goes on along the minus strand of CAILON010000190.1, from coordinate 15,900 downwards.
ATTCAAGAAAGCCACTACCTGCGCATCGGCGCTGTAATCACCTCGTGGGCCGCCAGCACTATCAAATAGCTGAGGCTTAATCCGAAAATACGCCACGTAATCATCAAACGGATAGTTCACAAGATTTCCAGCTAACTGCTGGGTTCGAAACACATCATTCTTTTTTGCAGCTTCGCGCAAATCAATGAACATACGATCTGCATCTGTAATTTCAGGTGGCGCTACTTTGCTCTCATAGGACTTAGGCAGCTTAGGCTTTTTTATTTTTTCAGCAAACACATTGGATGTAGTTAAGGAGATCCCCAAAATGAAGATTCCCGCTAACCAATGACATTTACCCTTCCAAGCAGCAGACTTCATATTCACTATCCAACCCCATGCGTATTTACTTGATGTTAAGGTACTTACTATATCTTTTAATTTTCGCCTGATAATCATGGATATGCACGGTAATTCGCCAAAAACGCTTAGGCAGGAATTGTTAAAACAGCGCAAAGAATTTGCGACCGGGGAAAATCATGCCCGTGCAACGGAAAACCTGATTGCAAACCTCAATCAATTCTTAACCGGTACTGGTAATTCGCTGCAATCTATTGCCCTCTACTGGCCTATCCAGAATGAAGTGGATTTACGCCCCACTTTATTGACATGGTCAAATTCAGAATCAGGCAGACAACTAGCCCTGCCATTTGCCCGCCCCGACAAACACCTAGATTTTTATCAATGGCAAGCCGGTGATCACCTCACCCTTAGTCAGCACGGCGTGCCAGAGCCCGATCCAAGCAAACCCCAAAGACCTGCTCTCACTCCAGACTGCATTTTGATCCCCTGCGTAGGATGGTCTAGCTCAAGCAAAGGCCCCAATACTTGCTACTGGCGCCTAGGCTATGGTGGGGGATACTTTGATCGCACCTTAGCTCAATTGAAAAAAAATAAGCCAAGCCTGATTTGCATCGGGATTGGCTTTGATTGGCAAAAACTGGATGATGCGCAGTGGTCAGCACAAACGCATGATGAACCGCTGGATATGTTGATTACTGAATCAGGTGTTTTTCGTTAAATCCAGATTGTCAGCAATTGCTAAAACAGCATCAGCCTGATTTAGAGAGTAAAAATGCAATCCAGGTGCGCCTGCGGTGAGCAGCTGATCACATAGGTCCGTTACAACATCTTCCCCAAAAGCACGAATGGAAGCAACGTCATCGCCATAAGACTGCAAACGCAGACGAATCCAGCGTGGAATCTCGGCGCCACAAGCATCAGAGAAACGCAGCAGCTGGGTACTATTTGTAATGGGCATGATGCCGGCAATGACTGGCTGCGTTACACCCAAGTCATAAGCTTCATCCACAAAGCGAAAATAAGCATCGCTGTTATAAAAATACTGCGTGACCGCAGAATTCGCGCCAGCCTTCATTTTTTGGACAAAGAAGTCCACATCACTAGCCGGTGACTTAGCCTGGGGATGCGTCTCTGGATAGGCGGCAACATCAATATGAAACCAGTCGTCCGTCTCTGTACGAATAAATTCCACCAACTCATTGGCATGCTGAAACTCGCCGTACTGACCCATTCCAGATGGCAGATCTCCACGCAGCGCCACAATACGTTTGATGCCCAATGCTTTGTACTGATGCAACATTTCACGCACGCTCTCACGAGAGCTGCCGACACAAGACAAATGGGGCGCTACCGCAGCACCTGCCGCATGAATATCGCTCACCACCTTCAATGTGCCTGACTGTGTTGAGCCACCAGCACCAAAGGTCACGGAAAAAAACGAAGGCTTGAGAGTCTCACTCAAGCGCTCGCGTACGAGATGTAACTTTTTCTCACCTTCGGGTGTCTTGGGCGGGAAAAATTCGACGCTTAATTCCATGATCTTGGGCCTGTCTATTCTGGTGGATTAATAACGATAGTGGTCAGCCTTGTATGGGCCTTCCCTCGTTACGCCAATGTAAGAAGCCTGCTGATCAGACAACACAGTTAACTCGGCATTCAAAGTCTTCAACTGCAAACGAGCCACTTTTTCGTCCAAGTGCTTAGGCAGTGTGTAAACACCGATTGGGTATTTGCTAGTGCCGACTGCATTCCACAATTCAATTTGCGCAATCACTTGGTTCGCAAATGAAGAACTCATTACATAAGAAGGATGTCCAGTTCCACAACCTAAGTTAACTAAACGACCTTTAGCCAAAATGATGATGCGCTTTTCAGGCTTACCATTGCTTGCTGGAAAAATGACGTGGTCAACTTGTGGCTTAATTTCTTCCCACTTGTATTTTTCGATACCAGCAACATCGATCTCATTGTCAAAGTGGCCAATGTTACAAACTATCGCTTGATTCTTCATTTTCACCATATGGTCATGCGTGATGACATGGTAATTTCCAGTTGCGGATACAAAAATATCAGCTTTATCAGCAGCGTAATCCATAGTGACAACACGGTAACCTTCCATCGCCGCTTGTAATGCGCAGATCGGATCTACTTCAGTTACCCACACTTGAGCTGACAAAGCACGCAGGGCTTGTGCAGAGCCTTTGCCTACGTCACCGTAGCCACAAACCACGGCTACCTTACCAGCAACCATCACGTCTGTAGCACGCTTAATAGCATCAACCAAGGACTCACGGCATCCATAAAGGTTATCGAACTTGCTCTTCGTTACTGAGTCGTTCACGTTAATCGCTGGGAACTTCAATTCGCCTTTAGCAAACATCTGATACAAACGATGCACGCCTGTAGTAGTTTCTTCTGTCACGCCCTTTATTTTTTCCAAGCGGGTGGAATACCAAGTTGGATCTTGTGCCAATTTTTTCTTAATGGCAGCAAACAAAATGGTTTCTTCTTCGCTAGTTGGATGATTCAAGCAAGCTTGATCTTTTTCTGCGCGTGCACCAAGATGTAATAGCAAAGTCGCATCGCCACCGTCATCCAAAATCATGTTAGTGTAACCACCATCGGCCCACTCAAAAATACGATGGGTAAAGTCCCAGTACTGCTCAAGGGTCTCGCCCTTAATTGCGAACACAGGCGTGCCATTAGCAGCAATTGCGGCAGCTGCGTGGTCCTGGGTTGAGAAAATATTACACGAAGCCCACTGCACTTCTGCACCAAGCGCCTCAAGGGTCTCGATCAGCACAGCAGTTTGAATAGTCATGTGTAATGAACCGGTAATGCGCGCGCCACGTAGTGGCTGGTTTGCAGCAAACTCATCACGAATGGCGATCAAGCCAGGCATTTCGGTTTCAGCAATGGCGATTTCTTTACGGCCAAAGTCAGCCAAAGAAATATCAGCAATGGCGCAATGGGTTGCTACAAAGTTATTTAAGTCAGAAACGGTATTCATTAATGCTCCAGCTAAATACGATCCAATGCTGGAGTGGGAACTCGCTAGCCATTGAATCATGGGTTAGCGAGCGCGGTTGCAATTAGCAAACTCCGTTTAGGAATCCGCTCCCTTCAAGCCTGGGGAAATGCTGGGTCTCAGCATTCCTTGCAACGCTCCTTGAAGGTATGGCGAAATTGTAATCAATTTCGCCATATTTGGCTTCAGTACAACTCAATACTGCTTATTTGATGCTTAAAGCCCTGCTGCTGCACGTAATACAGGTGCCTTATCAGTTTGCTCCCAAGTAAATTCTGGCTCCTCACGACCAAAATGGCCATAAGCAGCAGTTTTACGATAAATCGGGCGCAAGAGATTGAGCATCTTCACAATGCCTTTTGGACGCAAGTCAAAGTGCTCAGATACCAATTGCGCAATCTTCTCATCAGAGATCTTGCCTGTTCCAAAGGTGCTCACCATCACAGAGGTTGGCTTAGCAACACCAATTGCATAGGAGATCTGAATCAAGCACTTACTTGCTAAACCTGCAGCAACGATGTTCTTAGCAACATAGCGACCAGCATATGCAGCAGAGCGGTCAACCTTAGAGGGATCCTTGCCTGAGAAAGCACCGCCACCGTGAGGAGCAGCACCACCATAGGTATCCACAATAATTTTGCGACCAGTTAATCCGCAATCGCCTTGTGGACCACCGATGACAAAACGACCTGTTGGGTTTACCAAGAAGTTAATCGCGCCCTTAATTAAATGCTTAGGCAATACTGGTTTGATAATTTCTTCAATCACTGCTTCGCGCAATTTCTCAAGACCAATCTCTTCATGGTGTTGGGTTGACAACACCACGGTATCGATTGAGTCTGGCTTGCCATCTACATAGCGTATGGTCACTTGAGACTTAGCATCTGGGCCTAACCAGTTCAGTCGGCCATCGCGACGCAACTGAGATTGGCGCTCCACCAAACGGTGGGAGAGGTGAATTGGCAAAGGCATGAGCTCTGCAGTCTCATCACAAGCGTAACCAAACATCAAACCTTGGTCACCAGCACCTTGATCTAAGCCATCATCATGCGCATTATCAACACCTTGCGCGATGTCGGGACTTTGCTTGTCATAAGCAACCAACACTGCGCAACCTTTGTAATCGATCCCATACGCGGTGTTGTCGTAACCAATTTCACGCAGCGTATTGCGCGCTACTTGGATGTAATCAACGTTAGCGTTGGTCGTAATTTCCCCAGCCAATACCACCAGACCGGTGTTACATAAAGTTTCTGCAGCAACACGTGCTGTTGGATCTTGAGCCAAGATGGCGTCCAAGATTGAATCAGAAATTTGGTCTGCTACTTTATCGGGGTGACCTTCAGAAACGGACTCTGAGGTAAAGAAGTAATCATTTGCCATTGCATATTCCTTAAAAAATTAACACGATCTATGGGACAACTCGACGTGCCAGGAACCACAACGGCGACGCTTTAGCAGAATTTATGAATCGCCCTGCAAGTTGTCTTAACTCAGCGATAGGTGAATTTTATCTGAAAAGCATCAAATCTACCAAGTCCAAATCAAATTTGGCCCTTCCGGCAGCATTGAATATCATTGGGGGGTGCGAAAACTCCTTCTAAAACTTAGCCTCAACGCGATTGCTGTGCTTCCCCTAGCGCTTGTTCAGCTTTTTGGGGCTTCTTTGGGCTTTTTGGCCTACATAGGCTCTAAACCATACCGCAGCCTTTTTCGCCCACAATATGAAGCCGTTATCAGAGCCAGAAACCTTCCTTTTAAATTATGGGAAGCCGTAAGAGCCTCTGGCATGTTGTTTTCAGACAGCTTATGGATTTGGCACAACCCTCAAAAAGCCCTATCTTTGGTGGAAGTGCAAAACTGGGATGTAGTGGAGGCCGCCATCAATGAAGGCCATGGTCTAGTCATGTTGACACCACACCTAGGGGGCTTTGAAATTATTCCCCGCGTCTTAGCGCAACATTTTCCAGCAACCATTCTCTATCGACCCTCACGCCAAGCCTGGCTTAATGAAGTTGTAGAGGAGGGGCGGGCCTACCCCAATATGCATTTCGTACCCACAAATTTGACTGGTGTTCGTCAAATGACTCGAGCACTTACACGCGGTGAAGCCATCGGTATTCTTCCAGATCAAGTGCCAAGTGGCGGTGAAGGCGTATGGGTGCCATTTTTTGGTCGCCCCGCTTACACCACACCGCTAGCTGCACGCCTAGCGAACCGCAACAACACACCAGTCGTCATGTTTACAGCTAAGCGCAAAGGTCTAGGCAAAGGTTGGTTAATGCAAGCCACGCGCCTCTCACCGCTATCCGAAGATGCGACTGTTGGCGCAGCCGAACTCAATATCGCCATTGAAAATGCAGTCTTAGTTGCACCCGAACAATTTATCTGGTCCTATAACCGCTATAAGCATCCTACTGGTGCAGAATTACCTCCCAATATCTAGGCAACGCATTATCATTTTTTAAATGACTTGGTTACATAACCTCTTCAATTTTTTAGCGCTCAGCCTCCTGCGCCTTTTTGCTTTTCTGCCCTATAGTTTTACCGTGCGCGTGGGATATGGACTTGGATCGCTTGCCGCACATATTCCCAGTGATCGCGCCAAAGTAGTTAAAACCAATTTACGTTTGTGTTTTCCCAACTTAAACGAGAATGAAATTAACACTCTTGCTCTAGAGCATTGGAAATTATTTGGCCGCAGCGTCATTGAGAGAAGTCGCATTTGGCTCGGCAGTGGTAAACAGATTACGGATATTGTGTCGATTAATTCCGCCATTACTTTGGGAGATCGCAAACCACGCTTGCTGATCAATCCCCACTTTGTTGGGCTTGAGGGTGGCTTCATGGCGCTCTCAGCATTAGCCAGCCAACAGGATTGGCCACGTGGGGCCGGCCTGTATCAAAATATGAAGAATCCCTTCTTCAATCAAAAAATGATTGAATGGCGCAATCGGTTTGGTGGAAAGTCGATTGAAAGACAAAGTCGCTTACGCGATCTCATTCGGGAAATACAAACAGGCAATTTTATTTTTATTGCGCCCGATATTGACTTGGGGCCACGAGACTCTATTTTTGTACCCTTCTTTGGGATTCAAACAAACACCATCACATCAGTCTCACGTCTAGCCAGACTGAGTGGTGCTGAGGTCTGCCTCATGACCACTACCCTCAACAAAGATGGCAAAGCTTATGCCTGCAATATTAGCGAACCCCTCCCGAATTTTCCAAGTGATGATGTCGAATACGATACCGCTCGCTTGAATGGCTATATTGAAGAACTTGTTCGCCAAAGACCAGCAGAGTACTATTGGGTGCATAAGCGCTTTAAACACAGGCCTCCTGGCGAACCTAGTTTTTATAAGTAAACGGAAATTCTTTTGAGTACAACTTCAACGATGGCACGCAAGATTCGCTTCACTAAAATGCATGGTGCCGGTAACGATTTCATTGTGCTTAATGGGATCGACCAAGACCTTAGCGGCATCACGCGTGAGCAATGGCAAGCCTTAGCCCATCGTCAATTGGGTATTGGTGCTGATCAAATTTTGTTGGTTGAGAAAGCTACACGCCCAGATGCGGATTTCCGTTATCGCATTTTTAATGCCGATGGTGGAGAGGTCGAGCAATGCGGCAATGGCTCGCGCTGTTTTGTGCGCTTTGTTTTGGATCATGGCTTATCGGATAAAAATCCACTACGCGTTGAAGTCACCCATACCGTGCTGACCCTGACATCTCAGCCCGATGGTCAGGTAGAGGTGAATATGGGTGCCCCTATTTTTGAGCCAGCGCTTATTCCATTTAATCCTGATGGACTAGCCAGCCTACAAGAATTCCATGAAATACTCTATGCGCTGGTACTCAATGCTCCGGCAGAGCATGATGACTGGGTTGGTGTTCTTTCTATGGGTAACCCTCATGCCGTTCAAGTAGTTGTTGATGTGGATAGCGCGCCCGTTTTAGAAGAAGGGCCAGAAATCGAAACTCATCCAGCCTTTCCAAACAAAGTGAATGCAGGCTATATGCAGATACTTAATCGCAATGAAATTAAGTTGCGCGTATTTGAACGTGGCGCTGGAGAAACTCTAGCTTGCGGCACTGGCGCTTGTGCCGCAGTAGTTTCAGGCATTCGCCGTGCCTTATTAGATTCACCCGTAACCGTGCATACACGTGGCGGTGATCTAAAAATTGCCTGGGCTGGAATGATCGATGACCTAGCGCAACCAGTCATCATGACTGGTCCTGCGGTTACCGTTTTCGAAGGTGAAACGGAAATTTAAATGCCGTACTTCTCGCGGTAGACTTTTACTGCGGGTAGATAAGCAGTTAACTCTGTATCACTAGAGGCGGTTAAGAAGGACATCAAGTCAGCCAAGTTCGCAATCGCAATCACCGGCAAACCAAATTCTTGCTCTACGGCTTGAACTGCTGACTTATCACCCACTTCAGTAGCATTACCTGATCTTTCCATACGATCTAAAGCAATCAGAACAGCAGCAGGCTCTGCACCTGCGCCCCGAATTAAGTCCACTGATTCCCGCACAGAGGTTCCAGCAGAAATCACATCATCAATAATCACTACTCTGCCCTTTACAGGCGCTCCAACGAGTGAGCCGCCCTCGCCATGGTCTTTGACTTCTTTGCGGTTATAGGCATAAGGGACATTGATGCCGCCATCCGCCAATGCAATAGCCGTAGCAGCAGCTAAAGCAATGCCCTTATAGGCAGGGCCGTAAAGCATGTCGAAATGAATCTTGGATTCTTTTAAGGCATTGGCGTAATAACGACCTAAGGCACTTAATCGTGCGCCATCGTTAAAGCCACCCGCGTTAAAGAAATAAGGTGAAAGTCGCCCAGCTTTAGTTTTAAACTCCCCAAACGACAAAACCTTTGCCTCTAGGGCAAAACGAATAAAGTTATCTTGATTAGAATTTTTTGAGCTCATAGGCCTACATGTTACGCATCATTTCCGCGAACCTCAACGGTATCCGTTCTGCAGTTAAAAAAGGCTTTCTGCCATGGGCTGTAAAGCAAAAAGCAGACTTCATTTGTATGCAGGAGCTTAAAGCTCACCGAGATGACTTAGAAGATGCCATTCTGAACCCAGATGGTCTGCATGGATTCTTTCATCATGCGGAGAAAAAGGGATATAGCGGCTGCGGCATCTATACCCCACATAAGCCAGATGAAGTACTTTATGGCTACGGCAATAATGAGTTTGATGCAGAAGGTCGTTATGTTGAAGCTCGCTTTAAAGGGCTTTCAGTCATCTCGGTATATATGCCCTCGGGATCGAGCTCCCCTGAAAGACAAGAGGCTAAATATCGCTACCTCGATAGCTTTTTGCCTCACCTAATCAAACTCAAAAAAACTGGGCGTGAGATTGTTCTATGTGGTGATGTCAATATCGCTCATCAAGAAATCGATCTGAAGAACTGGAAAGGTAACCTCAAGAATTCGGGATTTCTTCCCGAAGAGCGCGCATGGCTCACCAACTTATTTGAGAAGGTGGGTTACGTAGACGTCTATCGCAAGCTAGAACCACAGGCAACGGAGTCTTGCTATACCTGGTGGAGCAATCGTGGCCAAGCCTATGCTAAGAATGTCGGATGGCGCATTGACTATCATATTAGTACGCCTGGAATCGCCAATACAGCCAAGAAGACGGCAGTCTACAAGGATGAGCGCTTCTCAGACCATGCGCCGCTCACAGTGGATTACGACTGGAAAATGGAATCCTGAAAATTAATCTGGTTCAGTCTTGATCTGCACTACTTTGAAATGAATCGTCGCCCAAATTAATAGCAGTACAGGGACACCAATGATGGCAGTCCCATAAAAGAATGCTGGGTAGCCAAATGAATCTACAAAGACTCCGGAAAAGCCAGCCAACCATTTGGGAAGCAACAACATCATGGAGCTAAATAAAGCGTACTGCGTTGCCGAGTAACGAATGTTGGTCAGCGCCGATAAGAAGGCAATAAAAGCCGCACTCGCAATACCTGAGCTGAGGTTGTCAGCAGAGATCACCCAAATCAAACCGTGCAAATCATGGCCTTGGGTTGCCAACCAAGCAAACAATACATTGCTTACGGCTGACAGAATTGCTCCTAAGAACAAAATTCGCAAAACACCAAATCGCAGCGTTAAAACGCCTCCAATAAAGGCGCCGACCAAAGTCATAACAACACCAAACACTTTGCTCACCGCAGCCACTTCGTCTTTGGTGTAACCCATATCCACATAGAAGGGGTTAGCCATAATGCCCATGACGACATCGCTAATGCGGTAGATCGCAATCAAAGACAGAATCAAAACAGCATGCCAGCGATAGCGCTGAATAAATTCCGCGAAAGGCTCAATCAAAGTTTGATGCAGCCAAGCCTGAGCATTACGAGCCTTGGGAAGCTCAACTCGAATAGGCTCTTTACTCAACAAAGTGGTTAGCACCCCAATACCAATAGAGGCCGCCATACAAAGATAAGCAAACTGCCAAGCGCTCGGATCATAAGATCCAGAGCCAGTTTCTGCGCGTGCAGCTAACCAGAGAACGCCCGCACCAGCCCAGATGAGAGCCAATCGATAGCCTGTTTGATAGGTTGCTGCTAGTGCTGCCTGATGATCGCTATTGGCAGATTCAATCCGAAATGCATCCAATGCAATGTCTTGCGTTGCTGACCCAAATGCTACGAGCAGTGCGCACCATACGACCGCATTTAAGGCAAGCTTTGGATCAACACTAGACATCCCCACAAGGCCAATGATGATGAGTGCCTGCGCGAAAAGCAGCCAACTCCTTCTGCGCCCCAATAACTTAGTTAAGAAGGGGATCTGCAATCGATCCACCAAGGGCGCCCACATCCACTTGAAGGCGTAGATCAAGCCTACCCAGGTGAGATATCCAATGGTACTGCGATCAATACCCGCTTCACGCAACCAAAAGCTCAGGGTACCTAATATTAGTAAAAGTGGCAGGCCAGCAGAAAAACCAAGAAACAACATTCGCAAACAAGGCCATTCGAGGTAAACCCGAAAATCCTTTAGCCAAGAGCGAACCGCTTTAGGCACGGCGTACGCGGAATAAGGCCAAACTACCGAAGAAGTTCGGCAGCAAGGTCACTTGACGACCCTCGTGCAAGATACATTGATCTACGATTTTTAATCCAATGCTTGATGCCAGCTTTTCAAAATCGGCAACTGTTAAGACGCGCACGTTTGGTGTGTTGTACCACTGATAGGGCAAACTTTTGGAGACTGGCATGCGCCCTAGACCCACCGCTAAACGATGCGACCAGTGGCCAAAGTTTGGAAAAGAAACAATGGATTCTTTTCCAACGCGCACAACTTCTCGCAAGATCTTTTCAGTTTGATGAATAGTCTGCAAAGTCTGTGACAAGACAACCGTATCAAAACTATTGTCTTCAAAAAGCGCTAGGCCACCCTCTAAGTCTTGCTGAATAACATTCAAACCCTTTTGCACGCACGACAGCACGCGCGCATCATCAATCTCAACGCCGTAGGCATGAACTGGTTTTTGTTTTTGCAAAAACTCCAAAAAGCTACCATCACCGCAACCCAAATCTAAGACCTGGTAATCAGGTGAAATCCAATTGGCTATTGCTGCAAAGTCTGCGCGCTGAGCATTCACAGTCATGGCTGAACCTCAAGCATTTTTTCAAAATAAGCGCGAATCAGATTGTGGTATCGCGGATCATCCAACAAGAACGCATCATGTCCGTGTGGCGCATCAATTTCTGCATAACTCACTTCACTCTTATTGCTTAGCAAAGATTGCACAATTTCGCGACTGCGGTTCGGCGGGAAACGCCAATCTGTTGAAAAGCTCACCACCAAAAATTTTGCCTGGACTTCAGCCAAAGCGCGATTCAGACTGCCCTCATAGCGGCGTGCCGGATCAAAATAATCTAGAGCGCGAGTAATCAGAAGGTAGGTATTAGCATCAAAATAGGTCGAGAACTTATCACCTTGATGACGTAAGTAGCTCTCTACCTCAAACTCCACATCAAAACTAAATCGATAATCGTTGGACTCTCCATTAGGGCGCTGTAACTCGCGCCCAAATTTCTCGGCCATGTCATCATCAGATAAATAAGTAATATGGCCCACCATGCGGGCTAGGCGCAGACCACGTTTTGGCACCACACCATGCTCATAGTAATTACCGCCATGGAAATCAGGGTCAGACAAAATGGCATTACGCGCTACTTCGTTAAAGGCAATATTTTGTGCGCTCAGCCTTGGAGTTGAGGCTACCACCACACAATGGTCTAAGCGCTTTGGAAACTGAATGGCCCAAGCCATCGCTTGCATGCCGCCCAAACTTCCACCCATCACCGCAGCAAATTTTCGAATACCCAATTTATCTGCCAAGCGGGCTTGAGTATTGACCCAGTCCTCCACGGTCACGACTGGAAAGTCAGCGCCATAAGGCTTGCCAGAGGTGGGATTAATGCTCATTGGGCCTGTAGACCCAAAGCAGGAACCTAGGTTGTTTACGCCGATTACAAAGAAATGATTCGTATCGACTGGCTTGCCAGGACCAATCATGTTGTCCCACCAACCAATATCTTCAGGATCTTCAGGACTTGGTCCAGCAACGTGATGCGATGCATTCAATGCATGGCAAATTAATACAGCGTTACTTTTGTCAGCATTTAATTTGCCGTAGGTTTCAATAACTAAATCGTAGCCAGATAACATGGCGCCACTCTGCAAAGGCAATGGCTCGACAAAATGGATAGTATTTCTAGAGAGATGTAGCTCGCTCATTCTGAGAGAAGGATGCGCAGACTAATATCAGAGGCTTCAGTTGGCAACTTTTTGAAGCCACTACGAGCAAAGCGATGCCAACGACCCAAGACAAAACTCATCAACATAGCAGCACGAATACTCACTTCTTCTTGACCGAGCTGTGCCCATACACCACCTTGGGTCTGGGCGATACGAAGTGCTTGCTTGAGCGAAGCCTCTACACGATCTAGAACCTGGGTAATGCGCTCTTGTAAGCGATCGTCCTCTTGCAGCAAAGCATCGCCCAAAAGAACGCGGGTCATGCCAGGATTTTTTTCAGCAAAGAATAAAAGCATTTGCAAAATGCCACGGGCTTGTGCAAGGCCTGATTCTTCTTTTTGATTGATTTGATTAATCAAGCCAAAAACAGTTTGCTCGATAAAAGAAATCAAACCCTCAAACATTTGTGCCTTACTCGCAAAATGTCGATAAAGCGCTGCTTCTGATACTTGAATTTTTCCGGCTAAAGCCGCAGTTGTAACGCGCTCACCTTTAGGGTTTTGCAACATCTCTGCGAGCACTTGCAGAATTTGCAGGCGGCGTTCGCCGGGACGCGGACGCTTACGCGCCTTGCCGGCATCGGCACTGCTGCCATCAGTATCTGTAGTCTCTAAAGAATCGCGCATAGTCTCTAATTATCTTGAGCGGATCATTGTTCCGAATGCTTGCTCAGTCAAAATCTCTAACAACAAGGAATGCTCAATCCGGCCATCAATGATGTGTACAGAATTAACGCCGCTTTTTGCAGCATCCAATGCTGATGAGATTTTGGGTAGCATTCCGCCCGAAATCGTGCCATCGGCGAATAATCCATCGATCTCACGTGCAGTTAAGTCCGTAAGTAGCGTACCGTTTTTATCCATCACGCCAGGAATATTGGTCATCATGACCAACTTCTCTGCATGTAATATTTCAGCCATCTTGCCGGCCACTAAATCGGCGTTAATGTTGTATGCCTGTCCTTCTTCGCTAAATCCAATGGGGGAGATCACTGGAATAAAGGCATCGTCTTGCAGCGCCCTAACAACCGCTGGATTAATTGCCTCTATCTCACCAACAAAACCTAAGTCAATCATCTTGCCTGCCTGCTTCTCATCAGGAACCAACATTTTCTTAGCGCGAATCAAGCCACCATCTTTACCAGTCAAGCCTACAGCCTGACCGCCAAAGTGATTAATCAACATCACAATATCTTGCTGCACTTCACCGCCAAGAACCCATTCCACTACTTCCATGGTTTCTTCGTCAGTGACGCGCATACCCTGAATAAATGTTCCGGTCTTGCCAATCTTTTTTAATGCTTCATCAATTTGCGGACCGCCGCCATGAACCACCACTGGATTCATGCCAACGAGCTTAAGCAAAATGACATCGCGGGCAAAGCTTTCTTTAAGGCGTTCTTCGATCATGGCATTGCCGCCGTACTTGATCACGATTGTCTTGCCGTGATATGAACGAATATAAGGCAAAGCCTCAGCAAGAATCTCCGCTTTTAACAAAGGCGAGATATCACTAATGGTAGGTAAATGCTTAGTCATCGCAGCTTAAAATTTATTCGCCAAATAATTTTTGACGTAGTTCGCGACGCTCTTGAGCCTCAAGAGATAAATTGGCTGTAGGCCTTGCAATTAAACGGTTCAAGCCAATCGGCTCACCGGTTTCTTCGCACCAGCCGTAGTCACTCGACTCAATACGTGCCAAAGCTTGCTCGACTTTTTTCAGCAACTTGCGTTCACGGTCACGCGTACGCAATTCCAATGCATGCTCTTCTTCAATCGTTGCACGATCGGCTGGATCGGGAACCAAAATATTTTCACGCAGATGCTCAGTAGTCTCAGATGCATTCTTCAGAATGTCTTCTTTAAGCGTTAACAGTTTTTGACGGAAAAAATCTAACTGGGCAGCATTCATGTAGTCCTTTTCGGACATCTTGAGCAATTCAGCTTCAGTTAAAGGCGCGCCTTTTGGGGCCTTAGCGCTTGTCGCTTTGCTGCTAGCTTTTGCAGCTGCTGGTTTTGTTGCTGTTTTTACCGTCATTTCATTCTTTCCTGGGTTTGAAGCATTATTGCCTCATTCTGCCAAAGTTTTACAGCCCCTTACTCAATATTCCTAAAGATATAGCAATATTGACCATGGCGGCGGATTGTACCCGAATCTTGCTAGACCAAACATCCCTCAAGCCCAGCCAGTAGTGTGTCCTTGGGCAAATCAATGCCAATGAAGACCATCCGGGTTTGCTTGGGTTCAGTGCCCCATGGACCAGCCATATCGCTGCCCATCATCTGGTGAACCCCCTGGAAGACCACTTTTCGGTTGCTGCCTTTCACATACAACACCCCTTTGTAGCGCAACATCTTCTCCCCAAAGACCTCCAAAATGCCGCCCAAAAAATCTTCCAATTTTTTGTGATCAAAGGGTTTATCACTACGAAATACGAAGGATTGGATGCGATCTGTATGCCCTGCATGGCCATGGTGATGGTCATGACTGTGGTCGTGCCCACATGTGCTGTGGTCGTGATCATGACTGTGGTCATGGTCATGGTCTTCCTGCTCTAAGAAATGGGGGTCAATATCTAACTTGGCGTTGAGATTAAATCCCTTCAGATCCAGCACTGCATTTAAAGGCACTACGCCTTTAGAAATTCCAGTAATAGGGGCTCTTGGGTTCATATGCATTAAACGGTTACGCAAGACCTCTACTGCTGCTGGCTCAACTAAATCCGTTTTAGTAATGAAGATCTGGTCAGCAAAGCCTACTTGGCGTTGCGCCTCTTCATGCTCGGTGAGTTGCTGTGGGCCATGTTTAGCATCCACCAAGGTAACCACTGCATCTAAGACATAGTGATCCGCAACATCATCATCCATAAAGAATGTTTGTGCGACCGGGCCAGGATTGGCTACCCCAGTGGTTTCAATCACCACTCGATCAAAGCTAATCTTCTTATCTTTGCGCTGCTCCCACAGCTCATTTAGCGCCTCCACAAGATCGCCCCGAATTGTGCAGCAGATGCAGCCATTGCTCATCTGCACAATATTCTCTTGGTTGTCTTGAACCAAAATATCGTTATCAATATTTTCTTCGCCGAATTCATTTTCAATCACAGCAATTTTTTTGCCATGGTCTTCGGTAAGAATGTGCTTTAACAAAGTGGTTTTGCCGCTTCCTAAAAAGCCCGTCAAAATAGTTACCGGAATTAATGCCATCAATGATCCAATCAAAATCTAGAAGTAATGCCATCCCAAAGCGGGAAACCTAATATCTTACCGAGTTCCTCAGCCTTTGCTAGCCTTTGCACGTGGATGCGCTTTATCGTAAGCCTGAGCGAGATGCTGAAAATCCAAGGAGGTGTAAATCTGGGTGCTCGCAATGCTGGCATGTCCGAGCATTTCCTGGACTGCCCGCAAATCTTGGGAGGACTGCAGAACATGGCTGGCAAAACTGTGGCGCATCATATGGGGGTGTACGTGGGTGGGTAAGCCTGCCCGTATAGCCAAGGTCCGTAGCCTAGCCTGAACGGTGCGTGGCGATAGCCGTTTGCCTGTAGCAGACAGAAATAAACCCATAGAGTGCTCAGGGTAAGTGCCTGCATCTCGCAGCTCGCGCCACGCCAAAAGGGCTCTCATGGCTGGCGCCCCAACTGGGACAGAGCGTCTTTTGCCACCCTTACCTAAAACAGTGACTTCAGCAGCATCCCAATCTAACCAGCCAGCAGACTC
>CAILON010000189.1 GCA_903835865.1 uncultured beta proteobacterium | reverse complement strand
GGGGTTTCATAACAACCACGGCTTTTCATACCCACAAAGCGGTTTTCCACCAAATCCAAGCGGCCAATACCGTGCTTGCCGCCAACACGGTTTAGCTCTGCCAATAATTCGTGGGGCTTATAGGCTTTTCCATCAATGGCGACCGGATCACCAGCGCGAAACTCAATTTCAATAATTTCTGGAGCATCAGGTGCCTTTTCAGGGGAAACCGTCCAACGCCACATTGACTCTTCGGCTTCGGCATTGGGGTTCTCTAAGTGACGACCTTCGTAACTGATATGCAGTAAGTTGGCATCCATGGAATAAGGTGAGCCACCTTGCTTATGCTTCATCTCTACTGGAATGCCATGCTTTTCAGCATAGGCCATCAGTTTTTCACGGGAAAGCAAATCCCATTCACGCCAAGGAGCAATCACTTTGATTCCTGGCTCTAATGCGTAGTAACCCAATTCAAATCGAACTTGATCGTTACCTTTGCCAGTAGCCCCGTGTGAAACCGCATCTGCGCCGGTTAGGCGAGCAATTTCAATCTGACGCTTCGCAATTAAGGGGCGCGCAATCGAAGTTCCTAGCAAATATTCACCCTCATAAATCGTGTTCGCACGGAACATCGGAAATACAAAGTCACGAACAAATTCTTCACGTAAGTCGTCGATATAAATATTTTCTGGTTTGATACCAAACTGCAAAGCCTTGGCACGCGCTGGCTCTAACTCCTCACCCTGACCTAAGTCAGCTGTAAAAGTCACGATCTCACAGCTGTAAGTGTCTTGAAGCCACTTCAAGATCACGCTCGTGTCTAAACCACCCGAATAAGCCAGAACTGCTTTTTTAATATCAGACATGTTTTCTATTCAATCAAAAAATAATCAAAACAAATTGCAAAACTAAATTAATACTTGAAAGACTTTTTATTCCAAACGACCACAGAGCAAATACTCCATCAAAGCCTTTTGAACATGCAGACGATTTTCCGCCTCTTCCCACACAATACTTTGTGGGCCATCAATGACTTCGGCAGAAACTTCTTCTCCGCGATGCGCTGGCAAACAATGCATAAATAAAGCGTCTGGTTTTGCCACAGCCATTAACTCTTCATCAACCATCCAGTCCTGGAACGCTTTCATGCGTGAAGTATTTTCATCTTCATAGCCCATGCTGGTCCATACATCGGTTGTTACCATGTCTGCATCCTTACAAGCTTCCTCGGGATCAGCGCAAACGGTTAAATGTTTTGCCGCTTTCTCAGTCAAACGACTGTTATCGAGTTGATATCCGGCTGGGGCAGAGAAACGGAATTGGAAATCCAAGCACTCTGCAGCCTGAATCCAGGTGTAAGCCATATTGTTGGCATCCCCAACCCAAGCAACGGTTTTTCCTTGAATAGGACCGCGCGCCTCCACATAAGTGAAGATATCGGCCATTACCTGGCAAGGATGAAACTCATTGGTTAAGCCATTGATTACTGGCACACGAGAATTAGCCGCAAACCGCTCAATGATTTCCTGGCCGAAGGTACGAATCATGATGATGTCAGTCATCCGAGAAATCACCTGCGCAGCGTCCTCTACAGGCTCGCCACGGCCCAATTGAGTATCTCTGGTGTTTAGGTATACGGCGTGGCCACCAAGCTGATGAATGCCAGCCTCAAAGGACAGGCGTGTACGCGTGGAATGCTTCTCGAAAATCATTGCTAAGGTACGGTCGTGCAAAGGATGCCAAGTCTCGTAACTTTTAAATTTTGATTTGAGCCATGCCGTTCTTTTGAGCAAGTATTCATACTCTTCACGACTTAGGTCGGAAAACTGGAGGTAGTGCTTGACCTGACCAGGCACTTGAGGCTTTGCCAGAGATGTCATTGTTGAGCTTTCTACTAAAGTTTTAGCTTGCATTTTTTTCTCAAAGCTTTCGACTACACGAAAATAGATCCTAAAGTCATCTTACGGCCAACTCAGGCTGTTAAGCTAGAGGGCTTAGTACCCCTTATTACTACCACGTTCCCAAAGCCAATTTGAACCACAAAAAGCTTTTTATTCAAGGTATTACAACTTCTGGCAAGCCCTTTCGGCCCAGTGATTGGGCGGAGCGTCTTTGCGGGGTAATGGCCACTTTTCGCCCCCCAGGAGATTCTGGAGACCCTCGCTTCACTTATTCGCCCTACGTTAGACCTGTACTGATTGCAAAAGTGAAATGCGTTGTTATTGATACCAGACTAGGTGATCTTGATCCAAGAGCGCTGGACTTTGTGATGAACTTTGCCAAAGACAACAGCCTACCGATCGAAGAGGCGTGTGAGTTTGAACCCAAACCCCAAACCTAGCCCTAAAAACAAAAACCCGCTCTGATGAGGAGCGGGCTTAGGTCGAAACAAACTCGACCAGCCTACAACAATTCCTAAATTACGCTGCCATCGCCTTAATGGCTGCTGACAAACGTGACTTCTGACGAGCAGCAGTATTTTTGTGTGCGATCTTTTTATCAGCAATCTTGTCGATTGTTGCTTGAGTTGCTGCAAATATTTTTGCAGCAGCATCTTTATCACCAGTGTCGATCGCTTTACGTACCGCCTTAATGGATGTACGGAGCTTTGAACGCATGCTGGAGTTATGCTCGTTCTGTTTTACTGCCTGGCGTGCGCGCTTGCGCGCTTGTGCGGTATTGGCCATCTTTAAACCTTGCCTCTATAAATTGCTAAATACGATTAGTTGAAAATCTTGTCGGATGCGCCGGATTTGTAAGCCAGCTCACCAAAACCCAAGATTTTACATTAAAGGGGCAAAAAAGCCCAGTTGCATGATAAATAGGGGAAAATCGGTCCATGAATCTGCTTTCTGCCGCCGCCAAGGTTAGCTCCTTGACCATGCTTTCCCGCATTACGGGACTCCTTCGGGAAACCTTGATCGCCCGTAGCTTCGGGGCTTCCGAGTGGACAGACGCCTTTAACGTAGCTTTTAGACTGCCCAATCTCTTGCGCCGATTATTCGCTGAAGGAGCCTTTTCACAGGCTTTTGTCCCGATTTTGGGTGAAATTTCCAGTAATGGAGATTCAAAACAGGCCCAGATCCTGGTTAATGCGGTCGCTACCCTCTTATTTTGGGCATTACTACTCACGGTATTGCTAGGCGTTATTGGCGCCCCAGTGCTCATCCTGGTGATTGCTACGGGCTTTAGTGGTGGGCCGGCCTATGAGGCTAGCGTTGTGATGACCCGCATCATGTTCCCTTATATCGGACTGATTTCTATGGTTTCGCTATCGGCCGGCATTTTGAACACCTTTGGGCGTTTTGCAATCCCAGCCTTTACCCCCGTTCTCCTCAATCTTGCCTTAATTGGAAGCGCCATCTTTTTGGCGCCACATCTCGAGCAACCCATTTATGCCTTGAGTATTGGCGTGCTGCTGGGCGGTGTGTTGCAGTTGGCCATTCAGATTCCGGCATTGTCCCGTTTGGGCCTGCTGCCGCGCGTTGGACTACTGCCTGGCGCAATCAAATCAGCAATGCGCAACCCTGATGCAAAACGCGTTTTAAAACTCATGGGGCCTGCGGTGTTTGCCGTTTCAGTTGCGCAAATTTCTTTAATCATCAATACGAATATTGCCTCTCGCTTGCAAGCTGGTAGCGTTTCTTGGCTTTCCTATGCTGATCGCTTAATGGAATTTCCGACGGCTTTGCTTGGTGTTGCTTTGGGTACAGTGCTCCTACCTAGCTTAAGCAAGGCGAATGCTAAAAATGATTTAGTCCATGCTGGCGAACTCTTGATCTGGGGCTTGCAGTTGACATTCTTGTTGGCGGCTCCTTGCGCCATAGCCCTTTTTATTTTTGGCGAGCCAATTGCCGCCGTCTTGTACCACTATGGAAAATTTAATGCTCTAGATGTTTTGATGACGCAGCGTGCCCTCGCTGCTTACGGCGTTGGACTCATTGGTTTGATCTTGGTAAAAATATTGGCACCCGGTTTTTATTCTCGCCAAGATATCCGTACACCCGTCAAAATTGGTTTACTCGTATTGGTAGCCACCCAATTAGCCAACCTAGTATTTGTACCTTGGCTTGGGCATGCGGGTCTAGCCTTGTCAGTAGGGGCCGGAGCCTGCCTTAATGCAGGATTGCTCTGGATCGGTTTACACAAGCGTGGAGCCCTTCCTGATTCTGCTTGGGCTAAATACCTTGGTCAGTTGTTATTGGCACTTATTCCTCTGGCTGGAATATTGTTTTATGCAGCTCATGCCCACAATTGGATTGCCCTTCAGGCAGAACCTTGGATCCGGATTGGTCTGCTGGCCGGATGGCTCGCATTGGCGGCCATTGTCTACTTTGCATCCCTAGCTTTAGTCGGAATTCGCTGGCAAAAATTCTTACGTCATGCAAAATAGCTTGTATGCCAACACAACAACTCGACTATTTCACTTCCCTAGTTGCTGAAGACGAACACCTGCCTTTAACCGAGGCAGTCATTGCAGTTGCTCAGCACGCTTACCCGGACTTAGATGTTCAAGGGGTACTCGATCAAATTGACGAGATGGGTAATAAACTCAAAACCCGCATTACCCCGGATACCTCTCCCATTCAGCGCTTACAAATTCTGAAGCACTTTTTTTATACCGAGCTAGGATTTGGTCCAAACCAAAATGATTTCTACGACCCAGAAAATTCTTATCTACATTACATCCTAGAGAATCGTAGAGGTATTCCTATTTCATTGGCGATCTTGATGATGGAGCTCGGCAATCAAATAGGATTAAAAATTCGAGGAGTGTCATTTCCGAATCACTTCATGATGCGGATCTCTTTGCAACAGGGAGAAGTGATCATGGATCCTCTCACGGGAGATTCCCTCTCTAAGCATCAGCTACAAGAGATGCTCGATCCCTATCTGGATGCCAAAGGCTATCGCGGAGAGCTCAGCTTGCCACTGAATGTTTTCTTGCGTGCTTCTAGCTCCCGAGAAATCCTCTCGCGCTTTTTGAGAAATCTCAAAATGATTTACTCAGAACATGAGCGCTGGGAACGCTTGCTGGGCGTACAGGAACGGCTGGTCATACTCTTGCCAGACTCGGTAGAGGAGGTGCGCGATCGAGGCTTGATCTTTGCACAACTGGAATATTTCCGACCAGCTTTAGCCGATATGCACCACTATCTCAGCGAAGTACCTGAAGCTGAAGATGCTGGCGATATTCGTGAGCACATTGCGACCTTAGAAAGTCAAACCAAACTGCACTAATTTTTTAGTCTGCAGTTTGGCTACAGCGAATTTACTTTTGCTTACGCTGAAAAATCTTATATATCGCAGCTAGTGCTACTGGAATAGCAGCAGCACCAATACCAACTAAGACGATCACATTCAAGTTCTGACGAATGATCGGAATATTGCCAAAAAAGTAACCGGCAATGACTAATCCAAATACCCAAAGTACTGCCCCAGTGATATTGAAAAACTGAAAGCGTGAAAAATTCATTTCCGATACACCAGCAATAAATGGTGCAAATGTTCGAATGATAGGCAAGAAACGCGCCAAGATAATGGTCTTGCCGCCATGCTTCTCGTAAAAAGTATGCGTCTTACGCAAAGCGTTTTGATCAATCCAGCGTGATTGACTGCTAAATACTTTTTGCCCAATCCAGCGACCAATGAAATAGTTCACCGTGTTACCAGCAACTGCAGCAATCAAAAGCCCAATGGTTAGGGTCCAAAAGTTGAAATGCTCAGTGGCGCAATATGCGCCAGCAATAAACAAGAGGGAATCTCCTGGCAAAAATGGGGCAACTACCAAGCCTGTCTCAGCAAACACAATGGCAAATAGCAAGCCATAGGCCCACACTCCATATTGCTGAATAACGACGTCTAAATGACGATCAACGTGTAGTAATAAATCGCCTAACTGCATCAATGTATCTATCAACTTGAACTCCAAATATTGGTTTGATAGGGATATTAACAGGCTCTTATAATGAGGCATGCAAACTGAACCCTACATTCAGCCTATGCAATCATCAGGGCCTTTTTCAACCATTTGTATTGTTGGCCCAACCGGTGCAGGCAAAACACACTTAGCGATGTCTCTGGCCGAGCATGCGAAAACCATTGGTCTTTGCATTGAACTCATCAGCATGGATTCTGCGCTCGTCTATCGTGGCCTTGATATAGGTAGTGCTAAACCCACTAAAGCGGAACAAGCAACGGTTGTGCATCACCTCATCGATATTCTTGAGCCTACAGAAGTTTATTCAGCGGCACGCTTTGCCAAAGATGCGAAACGACTTTGCGAAGAGATTCGAAATAGAGGCAATATCCCTGTAGTCGTTGGGGGAACCATGTTGTATTGGAGAGCATGGGCTCACGGTCTATCCACCCTTCCTCCCGCAGACCCTGAGATTCGCGTGCGACTTGAGGAACAAGCCAAAGTGAT
>CAILON010000188.1 GCA_903835865.1 uncultured beta proteobacterium | reverse complement strand
GTGAGCCAATCTTTCAAGATAGGGGCAACTTTGGTTGCCCCTATTTATTTGACTTCTCCATTTAAAATAGCGCTCAAATAGAGATGAATAAGAAGTAAATGACTAACGCCACCAAGAAACGCCTAGCAGTAGCTCCCATGATGGAGTGGACAGATCGACACTGTCGATCCTTTCATCGCACGCTAACTAAAGAGGCTGTCCTTTATACCGAGATGGTGACTACTGGTGCATTGATTCATGGTGATGTGCCACGTCATTTAGATTATTCACATGATCAGCACCCAGTCATATTGCAATTAGGCGGCTCAGAGCCTGCTGATTTAGCTAAAGCTGCAGAGCTCGGGCAGCAGTGGGGCTACGATGAGATTGATTTAAATTGTGGCTGCCCTTCGGAGCGTGTTCAGCGTGGTGCTTTTGGTGCATGCCTGATGGCGGAGCCTAATTTAGTAGCTGACTGTGTAAAAGCAATGAAGGCCGCCGTAGATATCCCCATTTCAGTAAAACATCGGCTTGGGCTAGATTCGATGGATGCTGCAAGTTCAGAACAAGATTATCAATTTGCCCTCAACTTTATCTTGGCAGTCGCAGATGCTGGTGCAAGTCAAGTGACCATCCATGCGCGCAATGCAGTGCTCAAAGGTTTATCCCCCAAAGAAAATCGCAGCAAGCCACCCCTGCGTTATGAGGTTGCCGCCAGACTCAGGCTGGATGCACAAAAACAATTTCCCAATGTAAAGGTACTACTTAACGGTGGCTTGGAATCTAATGATCAAATCGCTGGCCATTGGAATGATTTTGATGGCTTTATGGTGGGTAGGGCTGCTTATCATTTTCCGGTGATGCTTTTAGGGTGGGATGATTTAATCAATACCGATGGTGATGCTGCAGGGTACCTCTTTAGTGAAACTGAATGGCATCGTATTCAGATTGCCCTAGTAAAACAAGTACAAGCCTGGTTTGATGAGTGCAAAGCAAAAGGAAAACCTTTTTATATAGGTGCATTCACAAGACATATTTTGGGTCTAGCGCATGGTAGGGCAGGATCGCGCTATTGGCGCCAAAGACTTTCAGACCACCATGCTTTGGCTAAGGTTCAGAGTAAAGCGGCGATTACCGACTTTTTCATCGATGCCAGCCTAACCCTAGGTGATTGGGCTGCTTTTGAGATTGAAAGTGTTTAAATAGCGCGTTTTTGACAGGTTTTTGAGCAAAAAGCTATAATGTCACCTCTACAACGGCGGACGTAGCTCAGTTGGTAGAGTCCCAGATTGTGATTCTGGTTGTCGCGGGTTCGAGCCCCGTCGTTCGCCCCACCAAACTTCGATAAAAGCTCCTTTTTGGAGCTTTTTCTATTAGAGTAATTAGCTATGAAAAAGTTCGATATCTACCAAATCATTTTTGGATTAGCGCTGTCAGTGATAGCGCTGTATTTCATGCTCAGGCCATCTAGCACTCAATCGGCCCCCAATTCTTCAATTCAAACCGTGCAAGTGGGGAATGTAATTTGGGATCAAACCGAGATGACGATTGGGGATGTCAAGGGCTTTGCGTCTGCCACTGGTTTTATTAGTAGCGCCGAGAAAAATGGCGGAGGCCTTTCTTACGAGGCTGGATTTGTTAAAAAACCGGGCTGGACTTGGAAGGCACCTTATGGTGTGGCTGCTAAAGATTTAGAGCCTGCTGTGCACCTTAATCAGAAAGAAGCAGAGTCCGTATGTCGCTATTACGGGAAACGATTACCAACAAATGATGAGTGGATATCAGCTGCGTTCTTAGAGCAGCGTGCTACTCCGCCAACTGGGTATGTGAAAGGTCAGCGCTACCCTTTTCCAGGAGGCAGTACACCATTGGTATCCCATTGCTTAAGTGGGTGCGGTGACTACAAAGGTTTAGCACCTGCAGGGGCGCTTAATAGAGGCACAGGCCATGTAGTAACAGGATCAACCAAGCTTGGAGTGAATGGATTGTTCGATATGGGTGGTAATGTTTGGGAATGGACAGCTACGCAGCTTAATGGTGGGTACATTACTCGTGGTGCGTCATGGTGGTATGGACCGGAAAGGCAGCAAGAGTCTGATGTG
>CAILON010000187.1 GCA_903835865.1 uncultured beta proteobacterium | reverse complement strand
GTGGTTGGCGTCCCCCTACCCTTTATTAGCTATGGCGGCACTGCATTAGTAACCTTGGGATTTGGCGCAGGCATCTTAATGAGTATTCATCGCCACCGCCGCTTAGTACAGAGCTAAAGCTCTACATAAATATGTAGGCAATAAAAAAGCCCGGCGTACCGGGCTTTTTTATCAACAAAGCAAGAATTACTTCTTACGCTTGTTAACTGAATCTTTAAATGCTTTACCAGCAGAAAACTTAACAGTTTTAGCAGCAGCAATTTTGAGTGGCTCACCAGTTTTTGGATTGCGGCCCATACGTGCAGCGCGCTTACCAGAAGAAAAAGTACCGAAGCCGATCAGTTGCACTGAGTCACCTTTAGTAACAGTTTTAATGATTTGCTCAATTGCTGAATTCAATGCAAATTCAGCTTTGGCTTTAGAGATCTCCGCGTCGTCAGCAATCGCTGCGATTAGTTCGGCTTTGTTCAAGTGAAGCTCCTTATAAATATTGATGTCAGCGCACATTGCGCTTACATGATTTTAACCACAAAAAATTACAAAAATAAAGCTGCGTCACAGCAATTTTTTACTACTGCTACATATTATTCATCCAAAACTACTATTCCGGAAACAAAATATTCTGTATCTCCAAAGCAACTTGTTGGTAAGCCGATATGCTGTTCGTATTTTAGAGCTACTTTTTTGCCTAAATTAACATTTATTTTTTCAGCAACAGCGTCATCTCGCACCGTAAAGAGGAATTTTTCTGACATCGTTCCAGGCATTGAAACCATCGCCAATTCACCCTCCCAGGTTTTGCATAGGTAGCCGCGATTAGAGAATTTCTGAACGTAACCTGCACGCTCTCCGCTGCCATAACTCCATGTGAGCATCGCCCAGGTATAAGCCGAAATACCGACTAAGCCAATTAAAACAAGGCTTAAGAGCCACTTTGTAAAGCCATTCATGCGATATTTCCCCCTAATGAATTATCCACATTAACCCTAATGAGGCGTTTTAACCACGTTAATTAAGTATATTCGCATCCAATTGCTCTGCTTAATTGATGGGCATAGAAAGGCTATTGCTCTTTTTGCCTTATCCAAATTTAAGGCTTCAAAATCTGCACAATTTGCTCCGGACTGATAGAACCCCAAATTTCTATTCGCTTTTTCCGACTATTTTGACCAGAAACAAACTGAATCTGCTTTTGCGGTACTTTTAGTTGTTTTGAGAGCCATACCAATAAAAGCTCATTTGCCTTGTTTTCCAGAGCCGGGGCTTGTAGCGAAATCTTAAGGCAGCCGTCATGAAGGCCCACCACTTTGGTTTGCTTTGCGCCCGGCTGGCAATGTAGGCTTAAGGTAATACCGGTGGGGGTTTGCTTTAACCAAATAGGCATTATCAAAGTACTTTAAACTTGAAACATGATTATGAAGAACTCCAATACATTAGATCACCTATTTGTAAATAATCGCGAATGGGCTGATGAGATGATCGCTAAAGATGCCGATTTCTTTAAGCGCCTTGTCAATCAACAGGCCCCCGAATACCTTTGGATAGGCTGCGCTGACAGCCGCGTTCCTGCCAATGAAATTGTGAACCTCCTTCCTGGCGAGCTATTTGTTCATCGTAATGTTGCCAATGTCGTTGTGCATACCGACCTGAACTGTTTATCAGTTATTCAATTTGCCATCGAGTTGCTCAAGGTGAAACATATAGTGGTGGTTGGGCACTATGGTTGCGCAGGTGTACATGCTGCCCTAAGTGATCGTCGCGTTGGTCTAGCCGATAACTGGTTGCGCCATGTAAAAGATGTTCATCAAAAACACGAGCGCTATCTTGGAGAAGTCCTGCCAACTCCAAAACGCCAAGATCGTTTGTGCGAACTTAATGTCATCGAACAAGTTGTTAATGTATGCGAAACCACCATCGTGCTAGATGCCTGGGCTAACGGCCAAGAACTCACCGTGCATGGATGGGTATATCGTCTTGATACTGGTCTAATCAAAGACTTAGGCATGTCCTCCAGCTCAACCGAAGAAATGAAGACCCGTTACGCAAAAACACTGACGCGTTACGACCACGAATAAAGTCAGTTTGCTTAAGTCTCTTTCTAATTACACAGGGCTTGCCTTTCTAAAGCTCGTATCTGTACTGCCCTACAGCGCTATAGTTTCTTTTGGTCACGGCCTTGGCTATATTGCTTCTCACGCCCCTGGCGAGCGTAACAAGGTTGTTAAAACCAATCTACGCCTTTGCTTTCCTAGTCTCAGCGATCACGAAATTGATCGACTTGCCAAACGGCACTGGCGCTTACTTGGTCGTAGCATTGCCGAGAAAAGTATCATCTGGCATGGCAGCGTCAAAAAACTCAGTGACATGATTGAGGTTAAATCTGCTGTAGATCTTGCGAGCAGAAAACCCCGTATTTTGGTAAATATGCATTTCACAGGCATTGAAGGCAGCATTATCTTGAGTGCGCTGGCTAAAAAAAATAATTGGCCACGCACTTCTGGATTCTTTCAGAGAATGAAAAATCCCTTCTTTAACCAAAGGATTATTAATTGGCGCAATCGCTTTGGTGGAAATTCTATTGATCGCCAGGGTAACTCTATCGAAATCATTCGTGAAATTCGAAAGGGCAGCTTCATCATCATTGCCCCAGATATTGATTTGGGATTAAAGGATTCTGAATTTGTTCCTTTTTTTGGAATTCAAACCAATACTATTACGGCTATTTCACGGCTCGCAAAAATTACGGGTGCCGAGGTCTGCCTGATGACCACTACTCTGAAAAAAGATGAATCTGGTTATCTTTGTGAAATCTCTGAGCCCTTAGAAAATTTTCCAGGGAAAGATGCTAAAGCAGATACAGCGCGCTTGAACCAATATTTTGAGAAGGCTATTCGCCTTAGACCGGCTGAATATTATTGGGTTCATAAACGCTTTAAAAACCGCCCTACTGGGGAAGCAAGCCCCTATTAACCCTTCTGAATTGGGGATTTTTGTCCTATCATTGAGGGATGAGCGAGCGTATTGGGCTATTTGCCGATCTTCATAGCAATTTAGAGGCCTTCGAGGCATGCATGACCAGAGCCGAAGAGCTTGGGGTTACTCGCATGGTTTTCTTAGGCGACATTGTTGGATACAACGCTGATCCTGTAGCAGTCATTGAAAGAGTTGCCGCATTAATAGAGGCTAAAAAAGCCATTGCTGTAGTAGGCAATCATGATGAGGCCATCTTTAAAGACTATCGGGATCAAATGAATGCGAGCGCTAATGCAGCGATTGAGTGGACCAAAACCCAACTGCAAGATAGTCATGTGAAATTCTTAAAAGGATTGCCACTGATTATTAAGGAAGAAAAAGTTTGCTATGTCCATGCATCTGCACATAATCCCTCAGATTGGAACTACATTACCGACAGTATGAGCGCCTGGCGTTGCGTACAAAATTCCGAGAAGAGCTACACCTTTGTTGGTCATGCGCATGAACAAGCGCTTTTTTATCAAAACGCGGTTGGTAAACTTATTCGGTTTGCACCGCATCCCGGCGATGAAATTCCAGTCCTTCAGCATCGCCAGTGGGTAGGTGTTGTCGGCTCACTAGGGCAGCCACGCGATGGCAATCCTGAAGCGTGTTTTGCCGTATTTGAGCCTGAATCTGAAATGCTTGCCTTTCATCGCGTACCCTACGATCACTTCACAGCCGCCAATAAAGTTCGACTCGCAGGACTGCCAGAAGACTTAGCCAACCGCTTGATTACTGGAAAATAATCCCCTTACTCACTGGCCATTAATACCGATATTGAAGCTGTAGATGACATCTTTCAAGAGGGCAAGGTCGTTGATGGTTTTGTATTGGG
>CAILON010000186.1 GCA_903835865.1 uncultured beta proteobacterium | reverse complement strand
TTAACCTGCGTTGTCGTTCCAGTTGCATTGCTTGCCCGTTTAGACCTTCTCCCTATGCACTTTCAAATCTGGGTCGCAGGAGCAATCTTTATTTCTTCAGCTTTATGGTTTGCCCGCATTGACCAAGAAACCGATGATCACTGGTTTAATGGATTTCCCGCCGTCTGGAACCTTGTTGTTCCATCGTTTTTAATCCTAGGCGCAACTCCGCAAACCGTCATGATTGTTTCAATTCTTCTCTGTATCGTGCAACTTACAACAATTAAGATTCCACACTTAGTACGCGTCGTATGGATGCGAAATTTCACTCTTCCACTAACGGTTATTTATCTTATTAACCTGACTCTGCTGTCATGGGCTTATTCAGATAAGTCGGGAAGTCATCCAAACACTCTAGAAGTTATTATTCTTCTGGGTTTTCCGGCATACATCGCAGTGCTATCTATCTATAGGACGTGGTTCAAAAAGGCTTAAAGGAAGAAGAGTCCCCGATCCTTGTTAAGTAGTGGTTAGTCATTAATTCACTAACCACGCCGCGATATCAACTCCTTTAACCACTAAAACCATACATGCGAAAATAGCTACGCCGCCAAGTCTGTAAAGCTTTCGACCGTGCCGAGTTTTCTTCCAATCATCTTTCGGTTCATCCGTGATTGCATCAAGGTAATGAAGGACGAAACCTGGCAATGCCATTACAACGAAGCTCCACTTTAGAAATGAGGCTGTGCTGCTGAATGAACCTTGAATCAATTTTGAAGCAAGGGCCATAACAAAAATCATCACAACGGTCTTCAACGCACCTTTGGGCAGGTAAATCTTCTTTTTTGGCAGGTTATCTTCAAGGCTTAATGAAGTAACTTGTGGAAGCGCAAAAAGCAGTGCACCCAAGAAGAGATTCAGGGTTGAACCAACAAATGGTGCCGCCATGACTACAAAAATCGCCACCTTAAGAATCAGCGAGCGAATTTTTTGATTGTGCGAAGGCTTTTTAATCTCAACGTGCAGAATGCTCAGTCTTACTGGGTACTCTTCAACAGCTAAGTCCTCAAGTCCCATACGGATGATTACTAAACCAGCGGCAATCAAGGCTAGCTGTGTTCCATGACTGGTGATTGGCAGCTTAAGACGCGCCAAACCATTCATTGCGGCAACCATCTTTGAGATAACCCAGAAAGTTAAGAGAGCACCGAGCGCATAATCTGTAATTCGCTCCCATAAATCATCTTGGCTTCTAATTAAACGGCGGAATTGGCGGAATGAACTCGCAAGCAAAGCCGGTGCGAAAAACAGGACCATCACACCAATAGCGGTAATTAACTCTGGTCGATTAGTTATATGGCCAGTGGCGATAGCAATGATACAAAATATAGAGCCAGCGATGAGCCCAGCCAATGCATCAAAGACTGCTACTGCCATGATTGCTGCCACCATCGTCCATGTCGGTGGCAAAGACTTAAACCCACTATTAAATGAAGCAGCTACGCCCATAAATATTCCAAAATGTAAGAGTAGCGAAGCCCATGAGCCAACAATCGCCCGTACGGCATTTCCATCTTGAATAGTTCGAGTTAATAATGGAGAGAAGCG
>CAILON010000185.1 GCA_903835865.1 uncultured beta proteobacterium | reverse complement strand
TGATTGGCGCTATAAAGTACAAGACCTTACTGGCTTTAGCAGGAGCAATAATCTCCTTCAATAGCAATTTCAAGGCATCAGCAATCGGTTGCAGCAAGCCTAATGGACCAACGCGATTTGGGCCGAGGCGAATATGCATCCAACCAATTAACTTGCGCTCCCATAGTGTCAGGTATGCGACACAAGCAAACATTGGCAACACGATAATGACGATACGCACTAAAGCCCAAACTAGTGGCCAAAGCGACCCAAAAATAGCCTCACCTTGTGTGGTAACGAGGTTCAAGAAATTATCCATCTCGTCCCTTACGCCTTACTAACGGTTACAGGACCAAACATGGGTCCTAACTTTGCACTTGCCACTGTACCAGCAGAAATACGTACAGCGCCTGGCGCTAAATTTACCTCGAGTGCTGCAGGCAGCACAACAGATTGATCGGCTTGAGTAACGCGAATAGCTTCACCCTCTTTTACACCCAACTCGGTGAAAAGTTTTTGTCCAAGCCCAACATGATTACCGCGTTTAGCATCACGCGTCAGTTGCAATGCAGATGAACGACGTACTATTTGATCGCAGGCATAAATATTGACATCTGCAACGCGCTCTAAACCATTGTGTGACGCTAGATTTCCATTTACAAGTGCATTTGCAGAAGATTGATTATTCAATTTTTCGCAATAGTTATCACCCAGAGCTGCCCCCAATACTTCTTCAGGCATATTGAATAAGAAACCGTCTAAATTCAAAAGACCACCAAGCACTCGCAATACCTTCCAGGCTGGGCGAGAGTCACCCAAGGGTTTAACTGATGGCTGAATAGTCTGCACGCGACCCTCAGCATTTACAAATGTTGAAAAAGTTTCTGTAAAAGTAGAGATTGGCAAGATAACGTCAGCCACTTCAAGCAAATCAGCACTCTTATACGCACTGAGAGCAATCACAGTATTAGCCTTCGCTAATGCAGCACGTGCCAGCACAGGATTAGGTAAATCAGCGTCAGGCTCGAGATTCATCAAAACTACTGCACGACGATCACCAGAAAGAACAGATTGAACGCCCGCTCCATTTGCACTGACAAGAGAGGCCCCAACCGCATTACCACCTACAGGCAAGAAGCCTAGCGTAGCGCCAGTTTGTTGAGCAATAAATTGTGCCAAGACATGCAAATCAGATGCATGGGGATGGGCTATTGCAGCTGATCCCAGCAACACTGCTGAAGATGAACCAGAAAGGAGGCTATCCGCAATTTTTTGAGCTTGCGCAGAAACAGGAAGATCAGATATTCCTGCTGGAGCAGATACCTTCTTCGCTTTTGCAATAGCCAAAGCTACTTCACTTAATGTATTGATCCATGCACTTGGAGTGGCAGCAATTGCAATGCTAGGAATAAGCCAGTCATCTCCACCAGCATCAATACGTGAAACTTGTAAAGCCCGTTTAGCAGCAGTACGAATACGCGCTGAAATCACCGGTTGATCTTTACGCAAGAAGCTGCCAATAATTAACGCACGGTCTATTTCGCTCAGTTTGGTAATCGGCATGCCTAACCAAGGTGCGCTAGCAGCGCCTGCTACATCCGTTTGACGCAAACGCGTTTCAATTTGTGTAGATCC
>CAILON010000184.1 GCA_903835865.1 uncultured beta proteobacterium | reverse complement strand
GCTGTTCCTGCGGTACTAGCAGACGCTGTTCCTGCTGTGCCAAGTGCTGCTAAGGGTGCGGCACATCCTATCAAGAGGAAAGTGCCAATCAGAAAGCTACCGAGCCCAAGTGCTCGAACCCAAATGCGATGAAAGTTACTTACTACGACAAGCAACGTTAAATACTCCTGCAGGCCATGATCCATTTTCGATTGGTTCAAAAGTGCTATCAGGAGTTATTACAGGCTCAAAAACAAAGGGCTTCTGAACAACTGTGGGAGGAACTTTAATATCTTTTCCGTCTCTACTCGGAAACATTTTTACTTCTAAAGGGCGATACATTCCTGTGCTGCAATCATATTCATTTAAGCCAACAATGGAGTTAACAAACTCACCGGTTTTTGGATCTTTACCTGTTTTCTTAAAGCTGAGCATCGACATTATTTGTGCTTTATCGCCGTCAAGCTTCAAAGTAGCGGTATCCACCAAAACAATGGCTTGTTCATTTTGCCCAATTTCTTGCCATGCGGCAAAAGCACTGCCTGTAAAAGAGAGGGCGATTACTGCGATTGAAAGTGGTTTGAAATAATTTTTCATGAAACGAATTTCCTGTAATGGCTAATGGCTGACACTTTAGTATTCTAAACGCCCAGGGTCCCCAGACACTGTTTATTTGGCTTTTAGCTCTAATTCACGGGTGATATTAGCAGGCTTCATTTGCAATGGTAAATATTCATTTTTAGCCCAAAGAGGGCTCATATTTCGATAAAGCTTGCTCTGTACCCAGCCTGACTGACCTGTTTGATAGATGAATACAGATTGCTCAAGATCTGACAGGTCATATACGGTTCGCAAGCTCGGGG
This sequence comes from uncultured beta proteobacterium, assembly GCA_903835865.1. Classification (GTDB taxonomy): domain Bacteria; phylum Pseudomonadota; class Gammaproteobacteria; order Burkholderiales; family Burkholderiaceae; genus Polynucleobacter. The sequence continues at coordinate 2,333 of CAILON010000184.1, read as the reverse complement.
CCTGCAAGGTTTGATAGGGATTGCTTGATCTTAGGAGTTGTAAACGGCCAACATTTACTGAGAAACTGTCACCTGCAAACGGTGTTTCTATATTAAAAAACGATCCCAAAAAAGGCACTTTCGTTAGTGGGCGATGCTCAGAGATAGCGGTGTGGGCTTTACCCCAAGACCACGTTTTTGGATCATCGCCATACTCTTTGCTTAAATAAGCTAGAGCCTTATCAAAGGCATGATTAGAAGACTCTAGGCAAGATTCAACTCCTTGGGTTTTCGGATCATCACACCAGGGGCTATTGGGGTTTTGCAATTGCACTATCAAGGGGAGCCGAAAGTGACGCGCCCCATAGTTTTCGTTGAACAGGTAACTCAATCTTGAAAAGAGATTGCGGGTAAGTTGGTCAGCCCATGCATTAAATATCAGCGCAGCAGCACTATCTGCTCTCATGTCCCCATTAAAACTCTTGCTGATATCTAGAGCTTGAGCGCCGAGAGGATGAGTAGGTTTACTGGATTTAAATAAAGCCAATAGCGGGGTGGCACCTAATGAGAGGGTATCTGCTTGCATTACTTTCATTGAATCAAAGTTATGACTATTTTTAGATTTAATCAGATCAACAATGCGGTCGTAGCGCGTAGGTAAATCCCAGTCACCGGTGAGAGGGTTTGGATCATTCGCTGCGATGATCTTTTGGTTGGCAGTCGCTAGCCATCCTTGCTCAGGATTATTGCTGGCTGGTAAATGGTCAAATGGCACATAGCCAGTCCAGTCATATTGCTTATCCCAACCAAGCGCAGGGGCAACGCCGTAAAGGCCTTGATGCAAAGTTCTTTTTGGAGCAACTCCAGCCGCTTGATAAGCAATGTTTCCATCAACATCGGCCATCACAACGTTTTGCATGGGGGCATAGTTTTTTCGTAAGGACTGTTTAAAAGAATCCATATTGCTTGCTTGATTGAGTTCTAGCAAACCAGCAACTGATTGATTTTCGATATCTAAAGCAGTCCAGCGTAATGCTAGGGCATATTGTTCAGTATTGATGGTGCGTTTAGCGCGGGCATAAGCATCAGAGATAACGGGCCCATGCCTTGTCTCTTTCACTAAGAAGGTTAAAGGGGGTGAACCTTTAATGTCGATGATTTCTTGACGAACTGTAAAAGGCAAAGGACCATTTGGACCGCGATACATTCCCGGATTCTTGGGATCAATTTGTTCGATGTATAAGTCTTGGACATCAGGTCCTGTATTGGTAAAACTCCACGCAAATTTATCCGTTCTTCCCAAGACAACCCCTGGAATTCCTGGAAGGGTTGCGCCAATGACGTTCATGCCGGGCACATCAAAGTGAGCGAAGTACCAAATAGCAGGCGCTGATAAGCCAAGATGAGGATCATTAGCCAACAAAGGCTTTCCACTAGAGGTCAGCTTTCCGCTAAGCGCCCAGTTATTAGAGCCAATGCCATCTTTGCCTCCAGGCAAGTCAAGTAATGCCAGCTCAGTGGCTGGAAGTTTCTTGGATTTTTCCTCGGCAGGGCCACCAGTCGGGTTGAAAACTTTTAAGTCTTGGTACATTTTTGCAAAATCTACATTACTTAGAATGTCCTCTTGATTATGTGGAGGCACTACCTCCCAAACTTGCTTGGTAGTTAAAAACTGCGCTAATTCAAGACGTTGTAATTCCTTTTGCCAATTACCACCGAGGTCATAGGCCATCATCAGCATCCAGGCAATGCTATCTGTGGGCGACCAATGTCCAGGTTTTGAGCCGGATAAAAAATATTCAATGGGTAGAGCCCAGCCTAGACTGACATTGCCTGCATTAACGCCATCCGCATACGACTGTAGTAAGTGCTTTGTAGCAGCGGGGTAACGATCATACTGACGTTCTGCAGCACGCTTGATTCCTAAGGTACGAATAAAACGATCAATGGAAACAGTATCGTTTCCTAGAATTTCAGAAAGACGTCCGCTCCCGATGCGACGGTTCATTTCCATTTGCCAGGAACGCTCAGTGGCATGTAAGTAACCAAGCGCAAAGAGGGCATCTGATGAGGAGCTTGCTTTGATATGGGGGATATCGCTTGCATCAAATGAAATAAAAACAGAGTCCCCTAAATTTCTCATATTGCGTTTTCCAGAGATAGCAGTCTGGGCAGAGAAAAGATAGGCAATAATGGCGACCAAGAGGGCAATTATCAGTGCACCAACTAACCATATGAGCGGCCTTAAGCACCTACGGAGTCTTGAGGTCTTGCCATGGGCTTTCATGCGAGTAGTTTAGTGGTTTTGCTTAAAGCCACCCTTTGCCTAAGGGGGTTCGGGCTTCTAGAGTCAT
>CAILON010000183.1 GCA_903835865.1 uncultured beta proteobacterium | reverse complement strand
GAATACATTGCTAGCCCACTATCCTTTTCTTCTCCCGCTATTAAAAGAGATCCTGGTAGGAACCCTTCTCTTAGTAGTCGTTCTCATTTATCACGGTAGTGCCATTAATAAAGTGGCCATGAGATTTGATCGTTTAACTGATAATAATTTAGCTCGCAAGGAATACAGTTGGGTATTTCTCCATTTTTATGTTGCCTTCAACTCCTTTGCGCTCATTCATATCTTCGAAGTATTGGTGTGGGCGTGTTTTCTGCTAGGTCTTGGTCTAATGGATGACACCTTGGCTGCAATTATATTTTCTGGAAGCTGCTACACCACTGTTGGATTTGCTCCAGACAGCCTTCCCCATGGTTGGAAAAGTTTGGCATTCTTCATCGCCTTTACCGGCCTATTTTCATTAGCCTGGACAACCTCCATCATGATTGGCATGACCAATGTCTATCAACAGGCCTGGAGAGCGAAATACAAGAGTAAACATCATTAATGTGCTGCTTTGCAACAATTTTGGGGGGAAAGGTGTATCATCAGGGTATACCCTTAAGGAGAAGCAAAAATGGCACATTCAAATACAGTCCAATTTCAACACTCACCTAGCTTTAGTTTTAAGCCTTTATACGCAATTCGTGACTTTTTTGCCTTGCTTTCATCAGCATGGGCAGAAGCTAAGGCTATGGAACAGAAAAGTCACAAAAATAGTGCAAATTGGTAATAAAACCCTAATTTATTGTTGATTTTTGGCAATTAAAGCCTGTTTTAAAGAAAAGCCTCTAAAAATACTTAGAGGCTTTTTTCATGGCTCAATTGATGTGCTATTTCTTCCGGTAATAGCCATATACACAGCGACTTCCCCCTCTAGAGGGATCGTGCGTATCTTGAATAACTCCATCAATAATTGCTGTTAAGTGCTTGGAAACCTTCACAATTAATATTCCTGCTGGCAGCTCACTTGGTCGAAGGTGCACCTGACAACCTGCCCCAATCTTCATAGTGGGAACCCATTCAAAACCGAGTCCAAGAATGTAGTTATGAAAGACATTGCGATGATTGCCGTTGCGGGGAGATGAGCCCGTTTGATTGAGTCGTCTGGCAAGCTTGTCGTTACGCAGATCGGCATAACTGGCATTTGCACTCCTAAGGTCCTCATAGATCTGCAAATAGGGCAAACCAGAGGCAATGGCAATAGATCTAACAACACAGTCACCTGCGCCCCCTTTAAAACCCGCAGACTCTCTACCCCCATCATTCCTATGAAATGGGAATACAGGATGAGATCGAAAGAGATTAAAGAGGCTAAACATAACTGACTATATCAATAGGTGCTCAAAAGAAAAATGGACTTGCCTTGCGACAAATCCATTCCTCATCTTGCGCTTGTCTGCACTTACTAAGCGTTAGCCTTTTTAACCTCAAGACGCCATGCGTGTAGCAAAGGCTCTGTGTAACCGTTAGGTTGCTCGAGTCCTTTGAAAATCAAATCACTTGCTGCTTTATAAGCATAAGAATCTTGGTAATTGGGCATCATTGGCTTGTAAAGAGGATCTCCAGCGTTCTGACCATCAACCACCTTAGCCATGCGCTGCAATGCCTCATTGACTTGATCGGCCGTCACGATCCCGTGCAACAACCAGTTAGCAATATGCTGACTGGAAATACGCAAGGTAGCGCGGTCTTCCATCAGGCCGACGTTATGAATATCAGGAACCTTAGAGCAGCCAACACCCTGATCGATCCAACGAACTACATAACCCAAGATACCTTGGCAGTTGTTATCTAACTCTTGTGCAATCTCTTCTTTAGACCAGTTAGCCTTCTCCACTACCGGAATAGTCAACAGATCATTAATGAGGGCCTCAGATTCCGCAGCGGTATCTAGCTTTTCCATCTCTTTTTGAAGATCAGCCACATTCACTTCATGATAGTGAAGCGCATGCAATGTTGCCGCTGTTGGTGATGGCACCCAAGCTGTATTTGCACCTGCTTTTGGATGGGCATGCTTTTGCTCAAGCATGGCCTTCATCATGTCAGGCATAGCCCACATCCCTTTACCAATTTGAGCGCGGCCACGTAAGCCACAATCCAAACCTGCAAAGACATTACGACGCTCATAAGCAGACAACCACTTGCTGGTTTTCATGTCGCCTTTGCGCATCATGGGGCCTGCGTACATTGCTGTATGCATCTCATCGCCAGTACGGTCCAAGAATCCTGTATTAATAAAGGCAACGCGCGCACCCGCGGCCGAAATCGCTGCTTTGATGTTTGCACTCATGCGGCGCTCTTCATCCATGATGCCTAACTTCACTGTATCTGCTGGCAAGCCGAGTAACTTTTCAACACGCCCAAAGAGCTCGCCTG
>CAILON010000182.1 GCA_903835865.1 uncultured beta proteobacterium | reverse complement strand
CCTAGCCGCATGTAGCTTTCTATAGCTATCTATTAATCGATGGTGTCTGTCAAGGCCCTCTAGATTAATGCTAGTTGGCGTTAGGCCATAGAAGCGCACACTTCCATCGACTGAACCCAATACCGCATCCATTCGAGCATCACCAAACATTCGACGGAAATTGAGCGCATAGTCTTTAAGCTCTAAGTCCTCATCTAGAACTGTTTCAAGAACGGCATTTAAGGCCTGGTAAAACAATCGTCTCTCAACTGTATTGTCGTTGTACTGAAGAAAGGCCCTGACTAATTCCTGAGCTTCATCAAACTGCTTTAGCGCTAGATGAATTAGTAGCTTTAACTCCAAAACGGTGAGTTGGCCCCAAGTCGTATTCTCATCAAACTCAATACCAATCAATGTAGCAATATCTCCATAGTCATCGAGCTCATTATTTTCTAAACGCTCAAGCAGTGCTGCCAGACTAGCATCATCTAAGCTAGACAGATTGAGAATGTCGGCACGGAACAAAAGTGCCTTATTGGTGTTATCCCAGATCAGATCCTCTATCGGATAGACCTCAGAATAGCCTGGCACTAAGATCCTACATGCGCTTGCACCTAGCTGGTCATACACGGCAACGTAGGATTCTTTGCCCATAGATTCCAGAATGCCAAATAAAGTTTTTGCTTCCTGATCATTGGAGTCTTCGCCTTGACTTGAGAAGTCCCACTCAACAAATTCGTAATCGGATTTTGCGCTGAAAAAACGCCATGACACAATACCGCTGGAATCAATGAAATGTTCCACAAAGTTATTAGGTTCAGTAACTGCTTCGCTTGCAAACGTAGGTGGCGGTAAATCGTTCAAACCTTCTAAGCTGCGGCCCTGTAGTAATTCTGTCAAACTCCGTTCCAATGCCACCTCTAGGCTTGGGTGCGCCCCAAAAGATGCAAATACACCACCGGTCCGTGGATTCATTAAAGTAACGCACATCACTGGATAGATACCGCCCAAAGAGGCATCCTTTACAAGCACTGGAAAGCCCTGCTCTTCTAAGCCCTGAATCCCCGCCAGAATGCCAGGATATTTCGTGAGCACTTCCCGAGGTACATCCGGCAAGGCAATTTCACCTTCCAAAATTTCTCGCTTGACTGCGCGCTCAAAAATCTCTGATAAGCATTGCACCTGAGCTTCAGCCAAGGTATTACCGGCGCTCATACCGTTACTGACAAACAGATTTTCGATGAGGTTTGACGGAAAATAGATCGTTTTACCATCTGAGTGACGCACATAGGGTAAGGAACAGATACCCCGCTGCGCATTCCCAGAATTAGTGTCCACTAAATGCGAGCCGCGTAACTCGCCTTCAGGGTTATAAATTTGGAGGCAGTATTCATCCAAAATTTCAGAGGGGAGTGTATCTTTAGGGCCCGGCTTGAACCAGCGCTCATTGGGGTAATGCACAAATGCTGCCTTAGCAATGTCATCCCCGAAAAATGCTCCAGCATAGAAATGGTTATTACTAAGACGCTCAATATACTCACCCAAAGCTGATGCTAATGCACTTTCCTTTGTCGAACCTTTGCCATTCGTAAAGCACATTGGTGAATGCGCATCGCGAATGTGCAAAGACCATACATTAGGGATGATATTGCGCCACGATGCGATTTCAATTTTGATGCCAAGGCCCGCCAATAAAGAAGACATATTGGCAATCGTTTCTTCCAGTGGTAAGTCCTTACCCAGAATATAGGTACTGGTATCTGAAGCGGGCTTGACAGCCAATAAGCCCTGCGCATCAGCATCCAGATTCTCAACTACCTCAATCACAAACTCTGGCCCAGCCTGTACTACTTTCTTAACCGTACAGCGCTCAATCGAACGCACAATACCTTGACGATCAATGGCAGAGATATCCTCTGGCAATTCCACTTGAATTTTGAAAATCTGTTGGTAACGATTTTCGGGATCAACAATATTATTCTGCGAAAGACGAATATTTTCGGTGGAGATATTACGAGTTTCACAATACAATTTCACAAAATACGCTGCACATAAAGCCGATGAAGCAAGAAAGTAATCGAAGGGGCCAGGAGCAGACCCATCGCCTTTATATCGAATAGGCTGATCAGCAATTACCGAGAAGTCGTCAAACTTGGCTTCAAGACGCAGCTTATCGAGAAAGTTAACCTTAATTTCCATGGAGATAATTCCGAAAATAATGCAGAAAAAGTGATGTATGGCCTATTATCCATCGCAACGACTAAGCCGTGTAATACGTCGACTTTTTCTTTCATGACCGGGTGACCAAGCTCTGCTACTAGAAGCTTAAGCTCTTAAAATTTTCTCCTTTATCCATAAAGCCACAGAAACCAAGCCAACCATAATTGGCACCTCCACTAAAGGCCCAATCACCGCAGCAAAGGCAGCTCCTGAATTAATTCCAAAGACAGCAATGGCCACTGCAATAGCTAACTCAAAGTTATTACTAGAAGCAGTAAAAGATAATGTGCAGCAACGTTTGTAATCAATACCCATTTTGATGGTGATGAAAAACGTTAAGAGGAACATCACCAAAAAGAAGACCAATAATGGGATTGCGATAGTGACTACATCCATTGGCAACTGGAGTATGAGCTTACCCTTCAAGCTAAACATCACCACAATCGTAAAAAGCAAGGCAATTAAAGTAATCTTGCCAATTTTTGGGACGAAGGTATTTTGATACCACTCTTTGCTCACAAATTTGAGCATCACAAAACGTGTTAAGAATCCAGCCACACAAGGAACGCCTAGGTAAATAGCCACTGTCTTAGCAATCTCTTCCATAGTGATATTCACTACAGATCCCGCTAAACCAAAATAAGGCGGCAATACCGTCAAGAAGAAATAGGCATACACACTAAAGAAGAGAACCTGAAATACCGCATTGAATGCGACTAAACCTGCCGCATACTCTGTCGAACCTTTAGCAATATCATTCCAAACAATCACCATCGCAATGCAAGGGGCAATCCCAATCAATATCAATCCTGCCATATATTCAGGTTGATTCGGTACAAAGATAACTGCCAAGATAAACATCAACGCTGGCGCCACAATCCAATTGAGCAAGAAAGCCAAGCCAAAGATGCGTTTATCTCTGAAGACATCAGGTAACTCTTCATATTTCACTTTGGCAAAAGGGGGATACATCATCAATATCAAACCTATTGCAATTGGGATATTGGTAGTGCCTGACTGAAACTGATTAATAAAGCCCTCAATACTAGGAATTAAATACCCCAAGCCAATACCCACAGCCATGGCAGCAAATATCCATACTGTTAGATATCTATCCAAGAAAGAGAGTTTTTGTGTAATTTGACTCATGATTTTGTGTGTATCTCTTTCAAACTTAATGAATCAAGTTTTTCTAATGGCATGCTTGCGAGAATATCTATACGCTTCCTAAGACCAATCATCACATCCTTAAATGCCCGTCTCTTATCCTCATCACTTCCCTGAACTAGCGATGGATCAGGAAACCCCCAATGGGCAGTAACAGGTTGACCGGGCCAAAATGGGCATTGCTCACCCGCAGCGCTATCACACACCGTGATGATGAAATCCATCTTTGGCGCATCTGGCAATCCATACTCATCCCAAGACTTAGACCGCAGCTTATTTTCGTCATAAGCCATCTCCAATGCCAACTCTCTTGCAAACGGATTGACTGAGGTTCCAGGAGTAGAGCCTGCTGAATAGCCAACAAACTTACCGCTTGAATGGGTGGCTGCAATTGCCTCACCAATCACTGAGCGAGCAGAGTTATGAGTGCATAAAAAGAGTATGTTGTATTGCTTCATTTTGAATTGACCTTTTTTGTAGATGTAAGGGGTACACAGGACTCTCCCCCGCAGCAGTTCTCCAGCAAGAACCCACTTAAATTCTGAACGAGGCTAGCGTTAGGTCGATAGATCAGATTACGACTTTGACGCTCAACCAATAGTAAATTTGCATTAAGTAATTCTTTTAAGTGAAAACTTAATGTTGCATTTGGTATGCCCAACTTTTCGATGATTTGGCTAGGGGTCAAGCCAACATCCCCTTTTTGAACAATCAAGCGAAATACATTCAGTCGAGATTCCTGACCTAAAGCCAAGAAAGCGTTAATTGCATCTGTATTTTTCATATTTCCATGATAATCGAAATATATGACAGATTCATGAACGCTGTACAACCAACGCAAGACGTGGCCCCCACATCTCCTATGGGGATCATTGAATTCCAAAAGAAGAATGCTGAGATATTTCTCGCAATCAGGGAATCAGCCAGTGATGAATATGGATCTATTAATCAATCTTTTGCTATGTCTTAAAACAGGCTCTATTCAAATCTAGCGCGAATGGTGCCTCCTGGGACCGAAAATCTATTTATTTAAATATATTAAATTAAATGGAACTAGGTAGAATGGAGCAATATTACAATCCAAAAAGAAACTATGAGCACATTAGGTAACATTTATTTAATTGACGATGATCACTTAATGCGCTCATCCTTAAGTAATGCTTTAACACGCTTTAACTACCAAGTGTTCTCTTTTGACTCTGCTGCAAAGTTTCTAGAGAAAATAAACGCCCT
>CAILON010000181.1 GCA_903835865.1 uncultured beta proteobacterium | reverse complement strand
CTTATTAAGCCAAGGTCTTGAGTTCCAGTTCCACCATGACATCAATTCTCAGTGGGCAACGGATGCGAACTATGCATTTACTAGTACCAAGCTGACAATGAGTGCTACGAGCGATCCAACTGGTAGGCAGGTTGGTGGTGTTCCACAAAACATTCTTGGTGGTGGATTAACGTACTACCCGATACCTAAAGCGAGCTTGACGGCCACCGTACGATATGTGGGCAGTTCTTGGCTCAATACGGCCAACACCTTGCCAGTTGCCTCTTATGCGGTAGTGGGATTACGGGCTAACTATGAGTTCGATAAGAACACTACGATCTATGCATCTGCAGTGAACTTATTGAATCGTCAATACAATACCTTTGGTACCGGGGGTAGCAATACTAGCTATGTAGTTGGCTCACCACAGGTCATTAGCGTTGGCGCACGTATCATCTTCTAATCATGAAAAAGACCATTTCAATTCCTTTTTATGCAATCCTTACCAAAACACTTCTATGGGGTGTTTTGGGGGTATGTATTCAGGCGAATGCACAAATGGACCGCTCATCCCACGCAGGGGTCAGTGCGCCAAGTAAACCTAGTAATGTATGTCAAGGTACTGGTCTTGAGTGCGCAAATGCAGCCACTCCTTTCATGACAAAAGACGGTAAATTACTTTTAGCATGGACTGCGAGTGGCGTAGTCTCGGTAGCGCAATCAATCGATGGTGGAAAAACATTCTCTCCAGCCGTCAAAATTGCTGAGCATGGTAAGTCTCTGGATACCGGCAGTGATGCGCGCCCACAAATGGTTTCCGACTCCAAAGGGAATGTGTTTTTGGCTTACGCCTTTTTCAAGGATTCCAATTGGAACGCGCAAATTAATACTGCTCGCTCTATCGATGGCGGCAATACCTTTAGTGCGCCTGAGTCCTTGGTTATTGATAGCTCAAGTCAACGGTTTCCATCGGCATTGATTAAGCCGGATAACACGATATTTATTTCTTGGATTGATAAGCGCTTGGTAGCTGCAGCAAAGCAGAGCGGTATATCGCGCCTTGGAGGGGCTATTGCTTATTCATCCTCAGTGGACGGTGGCAAGACATTCCAAACTGAAAAATTTGCAAATGAAAGCAGTTGTGAGTGTTGCCGTATTGGAGCAAGTCTTGATCCAAAGAATCAGGTCGCGATTGTCTATCGTGCGATCTTTGCTGGGGGTATTCGAGATCAGGCAAGTCAGGTCATCACGTCCAAAGGGGCAGAGGCCATTCGGCGGGTTGCAGACGATGACTGGAAGACGGATGCTTGCCCCCATCATGGACCCTCTATCGCAGTATCAGGCTCTGGAAAATTTCATGTAGCTTGGTATACCCAGGGCAGTAAACGATCTGGCGTGTTTTATGCAAACTCCGCCAATCAAGGGGTAACTTATTCCAAGCCGATCAGAATTGGTGCAGAGGGGGCAAACGTTGCTCGCCCCTATCTTCTGGCATCCGGAAATCAAGTGTGGATGGTTTGGAAAGAATTTGATGGAACCTATTCCTCTATTTATCTGAAGCAGTCCAGTGATGATGGTATTACTTGGTCAGAAGCAAGATTCATATCTAAAACGAGTGGCTACAGCGATCATCCACTCTTGCTGAAGCGAGATCGAGAGGTATTTTTATCTTGGCTTACTCGTGCAGATGGTTATCAATTACTTCAAGTGGGAAATATTCAGTGAAAAAATATTGGCTTGGCATAATTCTCTTTTTGGCCCTATCAATGCATGTTGCCAAGGCCGACCCAATCCGTATGAAGCCTTATCAGGCGGGGGAGTGGTCTAGTCTAGTAAAGACGGGCAATGGGGCGCCTCTTGTAATCCATTTTTGGGGCGTGACATGTCCAGCTTGCGTGAAGGAGATGCCTCAGTGGGGCGCATTCTTAAAGCGTAATCCCAATGCAAAAGTGATTTTTATTCAGGTG
>CAILON010000180.1 GCA_903835865.1 uncultured beta proteobacterium | reverse complement strand
TTAGCTGCTTGCGGGTTTAGATTGCGCGGCGCAGTAGATCTGCCATTTAATGCCTTAGCTATTACCGGTAATCCTTCCCCTCCATTGCGGGCTGACTTACAGACGGCTGTATTAACGGGCACTGATGTGAAGGTCGCCATTAATCCCCGGGATGCTGATTTAATTCTGGAGATTACCAATGAGATTACTGGTCGTGAGATCTTGGCATACAACGCCAGCGGTCAAATTTCTGCATATCGCTTAAATATTCGCGTGGGCTTTAGAGCGTTTGATACTGCCGGAACGGAAATCGTGCCCGAGTCAGAGGTTTACATTACGCGAGACATGGACTTCTCAGTCTCTACTGTTTTGGCAAACGATGCGCAGGTTCAGGCTTTCTTGGGCTTGATGAGACGTGACTTAGCGATTCAGATTTTGCGACGTGTAGCTGCTTCTGCCAAAGCGCCTAAGACAAGGGCTTTCTAAGGCCCAATGACATTGCATGGTTAAAACCGACGCACTACTAGTCCACTTGAAGAAGGTGGAGGCCGGGGGCGCAATACTTCCTCTATATGTCTTTAGTGGCGATGAGCCGCTGTTGATGATGGAGGCGATGGATCAACTCCGTTTATCTGCTAAAAAGCGCGGCTATACCGAACGCGAAGTATTGCTTCAAGAGCGCGGCTTTGATTGGGGTGCATTGTTGAGCTCAGGCCAAACAATGTCTTTGTTTGGGGATAAGCGCTGGGTTGATTTGCGCATTCCAACAGGTAAGCCAGGTCGCGATGGGGCAGATGCTCTTAAACAATTTGCCGCGCAAGTCCATTCACAAACTCTAAGCCCTGAAGGTCCTGATACGGTAGTGTGTATTGTGCTCCCTAGATTAGATGGGAAGACGAAGACCTCGGCTTGGTTCAGTGCTTTAGATGAAGCGGGTATGGCCATACAGATTGACTCCTTAGATCGTAGCCAATTGCCGCAGTGGATTGCAGGACGCTTAAAAAGACAAAATCAAGAAGTGGAAGCGGGCCCAGAGGGAATACGCGCTCTTGCATTTATTGCCGATCAGGTAGAAGGCAATTTGATCGCTGCCCATCAAGAGATTCAGAAGCTGGGATTGTTATATCCCACAGGCAAGTTGACTGAAGAAGAAATTCGTACGGCAATTTTGAAAGTGGCGCGTTATAACGTATTTGAATTAACAGAAGCGATGCTTGCAGGAGATCTGCCAAGACTAAATCGCATGTTAGATGGGCTAAAGGGTGAGGGTGAGCCATTGGTCTTGATTCTTTGGAGCGTGACTGAAGAGCTTAGGCTACTATCTAAGCTAAAGGCTGCCAGTGATGCTGGTGAGTCAATTCAGCAGTTATTGCGTGCTAATCGCGTCTGGGGTAATAAAGAACGCTTGTACCCAACAGCATTAAGGCGAGTTCAACCCTTAAAGCTTCGCAGGGCAATGCAGGTGGCTGCCGGATTGGATCGTCAGGTAAAGGGTTTATCTGCCGCAGATTTGCCTGCAGATCCTTGGGATGGTCTGCGTTTGGTCGGCAATTTATTGCGCTAGAGATTTAGAAAATGAGTAGAAAGTAATAAAGATGAGTTCAGCGATTCAGCAAATGATGCAAGACATTGGTCAGCGGGCACGTAGTGCATCGCGTGCTATGGCGCGCGCATCTGCTGAGCAAAAGAATCAAGCTTTATTGCATATTGCCAAGGTAGTAAGGCAAAAGGCAAGTGAGATCCAGAAGGTGAATTTGATTGATGTAGAGCGTGCTAAAGCGAATGGGCAAGATGCCGCTTTTATTGATCGTCTAGCGATGACACCTAAGACTATTGAAGCTATGGCCTTGGGTTTAGAGCAAATTGTGACGCTTGAAGATCCTATTGGAAAAATTTCCGCACTCAAAAAACAAGCTTCTGGTATTGAATTGGGCCAGATGCGTGTGCCACTTGGTGTGATTGGGATCATTTATGAATCTCGTCCCAATGTCACGATAGATGCGGCAGCGCTTTGTCTCAAATCAGGGAATGCCGTCATTTTGCGAGGTGGCTCGGAAGCCATTGATTCCAATACCATGTTGGCTCAAATCATCCAGGAGGGCCTCTCAGCTGCAGGCTTGCCTAAAGATGCTGTGCAGGTGGTAACAACAACTGATCGTGCTGCCGTAGGCGAGATGATTACGATGACTCAGTACATTGACGTTATCGTACCGCGTGGTGGCAAGAGCTTGATTGCACGTTTAATGGCTGAAGCACGCGTTCCTATGATTAAGCATCTAGATGGCATTTGTCATACCTATATTGATACTGATGCTGACGTGGCGATGGCGGTGAAGGTTTGTGATAACGCAAAGACACAGCGCTATGCTCCTTGCAATGCGATGGAAACACTCTTAGTGAATCAGACAATTGCAGAAAAGGTATTGCCAACGCTTTGCAAAATCTATCAAGATAAGGGCGTTGAGTTGCGCGTCGATGCGGCTACTCGCAAAACTTTAGAGGGTGCAGGATTTAAGAATCTAATTGATGCGCAAGAGGAAGATTGGCATACTGAATACCTTGCGCCGATTCTATCTATCAAGACTGTGGCCGATATGGATGAGGCCATGAATCATATTGAGCGTTATGGCAGCAAACATACCGATGCCATCATCACGAGCAATACAGCTGCAGCAGATCGATTCTTGCGTGAAGTAGATAGTGCGAGCGTGATGGTGAACGCCAGCACCCGTTTTGCCGATGGCTTTGAATACGGTCTTGGTGCTGAAATCGGTATTTCGAATGACAAGCTCCATGCCCGCGGCCCTGTTGGGTTGGATGGTTTGACCTCCCTTAAATATATCGTCATGGGTCATGGCGAGATTCGTAGTTAAGGGGGCATCATGGGCAATACTTATCTTTGGGTTAAGACATTTCACATTGTTTTTATTACTTCCTGGTTTGCAGGCTTGTTTTATCTGCCCAGAATCTTTGTGAATCTAGCTGATGAGAAGAATACAGAAGCGTATACCCGTTTATTGGGGATGTCCGATCGCCTCTTTCGCTTTATGACCATTTTGGCTGTGCCAGCAGTGTTATTAGGATTGACGCTCTGGCTTTACTTTGGGATTGGTGCTGGTGATATCTGGATGCATGCAAAATTATTTTTTGTGCTGCTCGTTATTGGCTATCACCATGCCTGTTGGAGTCTTCTTAAAAAATTCCGTGCGGGCGTTAATACCAAATCTGGTATTTGGTACCGCTGGTTTAATGAAGTCCCCGT
>CAILON010000179.1 GCA_903835865.1 uncultured beta proteobacterium | reverse complement strand
TTAGCAGGCAAGCAAGTAGCCCACTGACTTAAGCGTGGACGGTCCTTACTTTGCAATAAGTCATAGAGAGCCTCAATCGACTCTTTATCCAGATGTTGACCATCTAAAATTCCGGTCAAGATGCCAGCATGGGAAAGGTCTAAGTAGACCTTAGTAAGGCCAGCTAATCCAAGGGTCTTTAGTAATAATGAGATTGCTTCAAAATCCGCTTCCCAAGTAGCGCAACCATAGATTTCTGCACCGAGCTGCAGCTCTTCACGTGCACAACTCCCTACGGGCGTTCGTGCATGCGCTACGGAGCCCGCATAACAAAGACGCGTCACGCCGGCACGATTAAGTAAGTGGGCATCAATACGAGCAACCTGCGGAGTAATATCAGCACGCAAACCTAAAGTGCGGCCTGATAACTGATCGACCAACTTAAAAGTCTGCAAATTAAGATCGGAGCCGGTTCCCGTTAACAGCGAATCTAAAAACTCCAGAATCGGTGGAGCAACTAATTCATAGCCATAGGACTGATACAGATCCAAGATGGCACGACGCAAGGTCTCGACCTTGCGAGCCTCTGCTGGCAAAACATCTGCAATGTCTTCAGGCAGTAACCAACGATTCATGATGTAAAGAATTGACTTTCTTATTTTTTGTGCAGGAACTTGAAGAACTCACCATTGGGTTCAACCACCATGACATCTTTCTTATCCTTGAAAGAGCTACGATAGGCTTCTAAGCTTTGATAGAACTGAGCAAATTGTTGATCACGCCCAAAAGCTTCAGCATAGAGTGCTGTTGCCTTGGCATCCCCTGCACCCTTAATCTTTTGAGCATCTCGGTAAGCTTCAGCCAAAATCGTATCGCGTTGGCGTTCTGCATTGGCGCGAATCTTGTCGGACTCAGCTGCCCCCATAGAACGCAATTCATTCGCAACCCGCTTACGCTCCGCTTCCATGCGGCGATATACAGAGTCGCTAATTTCGGCTAAAAGATCTACACGTTTCAAACGTACATCCACGATTTCCACGCCAATATCCGCAGCATCATCGGCAACTTTTTTGCGAATCCCTTGCATGACTTGCTCACGCTGATCAGAGATCAACTCACGCACAGTGCGCTTAGTGAACTCTTCATTGAGTGCAGATCGTACCAATTGCGTCAATCGATCCTGCGCCAAGCGCTCGTCACCTTTAAAGCTAATAAAGAATTTACGAGGATCAACAATGCGCCACTTCACATAAGAATCCACCAATAAATTTTTCTTCTCAGCAGTAATAAAACGCTCTGCCTCTGGATTATCGATAGTCAAAATTCGGCGATCAAAGAAACGGACGCTTTCAAATGGTGCTGGGTACTTAATTTGTAGGCCTGGCTGCTCAATGACGCGCACAATCTGGCCAAAAGAAAATACCACCGCAAATTTACGTTGATCGACCACAAAAATACTGGAAGACAAGACATACATCAGCGCAATGAGGGCGACTGCAGCTGCAATGAGGCGATTGAAATTCATTATCTAGCCTCCCGATCGCGACTGCGTAAACCATCACGCTTATCTGCATTGTTTACTGCGGGAGTCGAATTTGGTGCAGGAGCTGGAGCAGGATTATTCACTCCCGTTGCTCCGCCTACTGTCACAGATCCCGTCGGTGTAGATGGAGTAGCTGGAGTACTGGATGCCTGTGCGCTCTCAGCGCTAACCTGAGCAACAATCTTATCTAATGGTAAATACAACATACTATTGCTCTTAGTAGTATCGACCAAGACTTTAGTCACATTGCTATACATCTCGCGCATGCTATCGATGTACATGCGGTCACGGGTAACCTGCGGTGCCTTCGCATACTCAACCAGAATCTGCTTGAATCGAGTGGCATCTCCCTCGGCAGTAGCAACTACTCGCGCCTTATAACCTTCTGCTTCTTGTATCAAACGCGCACCAGTACCTTTAGCGCGGGGAATGATGTCATTGGCATACGCCTGTCCTTCACTCTTTAAGCGCTCTTGATCTTGCCCTGCTTTTACGGCGTCATCAAATGCAGCTTGAACTTGTTCTGGGGGCTGTACATTTTGAACAGTGACGCTAGTGACATAAATACCAGTCTTATAACTATCCAAAATTTTCTGGATTGAACTTGCTAAATCAATGCCAATCTTTTCACGGCCTTCATAGAGGACGGTATCCATCTTGCTACGCGCCACAATTTCACGCACGGCAGTTTCTGCAGCCTGAATAACTGCAGTATCAGGATCGCGATTGTTAAATAAATAATCCGTTGGATCTTTGAGGCGATATTGCACAGCAAAGCGGACATCGATGATATTTTCATCTTCAGTCAACATCGAAGAATCTTTTTGATTGGTTGCCTTAATTAATACAGGGCGCCCCACTTCAACAGAACGCACAGCAGAAAGATTGACCGTTTCATCCGACTGAATTGGCCACGGCATTCTCCAGTTAATCCCAGGCTTTGCGGTGTAGTCATATTTACCAAAGGTCATGATGACGCCAGCTTGACCCTCTTGAATAATAAAAAATCCACTACAAATCCAAATAAAGAAAATGCCTCCTGCTGCGAGCAAGATGCTAGCTTTGGAACCAAAAGGGTTTTTAAATTCAAAAATGGGAGTACCGCTGTTATTGCCACCACCCTGGCCACCGCGCTCTGAAGGCGGAGGAATATCAGTGCTACTAGGTTTAGATTTAGGAGCGCTGCTAGCGCCAGGCTTTTTCTTGCCGCCAAAAATTCCAGCAATCCTGTCATTAAAATCACGCCATAACTCATCCAAATCTGGCGGGCCATCTGGCTTAGCAGCCGGTGGCGTTACTGGAGAATTATTCGGTTGTACATCAGCCGGCTGATTACCATTTTCAGGATCTGCTTTTGGAGTTTGATCACTAGCCTGTCCATCTTTGGCATTTTTTGATCCATTGGCATTGTGGCTATTGCCCCAACCTGGATCATTCACCGAAAAAAGGTCTAAAAATTTACGCATCATTAGGAAGATAGCTTCGGTTGGGAATCGGGTTAAATTCAGAAGATTCTGGTCGTTCAGGTAAAGGGGCTAAAAACTCATCCGGGGCCATTTGCTTCTTGGCACGGTTGTGTTCGACCCTTATTCTATCAGTCATTTGAGAGTATTCAGCTAGGGCAGATCTCAGTAAATCTAGGCCCAAGCCCGTCTGGGCTGAAAGGAAAATCTGGCTCGGGGCTCCCTCCCCGTCACGCTCTAAAACAGCACCCCGAGTAAAGGTTTGCGGCATCAAATCGATCTTATTCATTACCTCAATACGGGGGATGTCATCTGCCCCAATTTCCTGCAAAACGGCCTCAACTTCTGCCTTTTGCTCCCTAGAAACTGGGCTACAAGCATCAATGACATGCAAAATCAGGTCGGCATGGATAGTTTCATCCAAAGTCGCCCTAAATGCCTCTACGAGTTGATGCGGCAAATCCCGGATAAAACCAACGGTGTCGGAGACCACAATCGACCCCACCCCCTCCAAATGGACCTTTCTGGAGGTGGTATCTAAGGTAGCAAAAAGCTGATCAGCGGCATAGGTACCCGCCTTGGTGAGGGCATTAAAAAGGGTAGATTTACCCGCATTGGTATAACCCACCAAGGAAACTGAAAACACTTCCTTACGATTCCGCGCCCTTCTCTGAGTTCGTTGCTGACGCTGTAGCTTCTCGAGCTCATTCTCAAGGCGTTTAGCCTTAGTAGCCAGCATGCGGCGATCTAACTCCATTTGCGTTTCACCAGGACCACCACGGACACCAATACCACCACGTTGACGCTCTAAGTGGCTCCATGCCCTTACTAAGCGTGACATGCGATAGCGTACTTGCGCTAATTCCACCTGAGTTTTACCAATATGACTTTGTGCTCTTTGACTAAAGATATCCAAAATCAAACCCGTACGGTCCATCACATGACGGCCAATATGGCGCTCTAAATTACGTTGCTGTGTTGGCGAAAGTGGATGATTAAAGATGGCAAGTTCCGCATCATTCTCTTCCATCAAGCGCTTAAGTTCGTTGGCTTTTCCTGAGCCAATAAATAAAGCGGGATCCGTTTTTCCCTTGCGGGCTATGACGCTAGCGGTAGGTGTGGAACCAGCACTTTCAGCCAGGAGACTGAGCTCAGCCATGCTGTCAGCGAAATCTTCCCGACCCGTATCAACACCAACTAAGACAGCGCGTGGCGCATCTACTCCAGTGTTATACAGGGCTGCCTTCTTCTATACGAAATTCAATCGCACGAGCAGGAACGATTGTGGAGATTGCATGTTTGTAAACCATCTGCGTAACGGTATTACGCAACAGCACAACATATTGATCAAAGGATTCGATATTGCCTTGCAATTTAATACCGTTCACCAAGTAAATGGAAACTGGGACATGCTCTTTACGCAAAGCGTTTAAAAAGGGATCTTGTAACAATTGGATTTGTTTGTTATTCATACTGCTCCTTATTGATTTTGTATTTTGGGAGTCTTGCTTTTTTATTTAAGGCGCCGACTGTATTAATGAAGATTTCCAATTCTGATAAAGCTCTATGTTGGGCTCAATTTATAAAAAATCAAGCCCGAGATTGAAAGCTTATCTCAAAATTACCGCTTTTTGCCCTTTTTTCCCTTATCCTCGTCAACATAAGGGTTCTTGGCAGTATTCATCTGGATACGTAAAGGCGTACCGCGCAGCTTGAAAACATCCCTAAAGCGACCTTCTAAGTAGCGTTTATAGCTATCCGTTACTCCGCTCAGAGAGGTGCCGTGAATCACCACGATAGGAGGATTCATGCCCCCTTGGTGTGCATAACGCAATTTTGGCCGCCCCATACCTACCCGCTTAGGTTGTTGATGCTCAATCGCCTCTTGCAAGATACGAGTTAAACGTGGGGTAGGTAATTTAGCCATCGCTGCAGCGTAAGCTGCATCAACATCTTTAAATAATTCTTTAAGGCCAGTGCCCTTCTTTGCAGAAATAGGATGCACATTCGCAAAGTCTAAGAAACGTAACTTTTGCGCTATCTCCAAACGGGCGCGTTCTTTTACATAAGAATCCAAACCATCCCACTTATTCACGGCAACTACTAAAGCACGTCCTGCTTCAACAATAAATCCAGCAATGTGTGCGTCTTGCTCAGAAATATCTTGCTGTGCATCTAACATCAGAATAACGACGTTGCAATCTGCAATCGCTTGCAATGTTTTGACTACCGAAAATTTTTCAATGGCTTCAAACACTTTACCGCGACGACGTAAGCCAGCAGTATCAACCAATATATAGGGTTTGCCATTGCGCTCAAATGGAACTTCAATGGCGTCACGAGTGGTGCCCGGCATATCAAATGCAATGACACGTTCTTCACCAATCAACTTATTAATTAAAGTAGATTTACCAACGTTCGGGCGCCCTACTACTGCAATCTTCATTGGGCGGTTTGGATCGTTCGCTACCTCTTCCTCGTCCGGCTCAGCAATACCTAAAGAATCGAGCGCATCATCTAACAGTCCACGTACGCCATCACCATGCGCCGATGAAATCGGAAAAGGTTCACCAAGTCCCAATTCATGGAAGTCTGCAGTCACCACGCCAGCCTGCATACCTTCAGTCTTGTTAACAGCCAAAATAATGGGGCGGCCAGTTTTGCGCAAAAAGTCTGCAATCACACGATCTTGCGGCGCCAAGCCCAAGCGACCATCCACTAAGAAGATGACGATATCTGACTCAGCTACCGCCTGCTTGGTTTGCTTAGCCATTTCGGCAACAATACCCAGCTTAGCGACTGGCTCAAAGCCATCCGGCATCATACACGATGGCGCTGATTTCGACAAGGAGTGGAGATAAAAAAAGAGAGGGACCTGCATCATACATGAGAT
>CAILON010000178.1 GCA_903835865.1 uncultured beta proteobacterium | reverse complement strand
CAATGATCCAGAAGCAGTGCGCAGAATCGAAAAATACCCAACCCCAGGTTGGGAGCACACTGGTCGCGTGATCTCAAATGTGGTGATGATGGGTATGGGCGAGCCACTACTCAACTACGACAACGTGGTCACTGCATTGCGTTTAATGCTGGACGACAGAGCTTATGGTTTATCGCGTCGACGTGTGACGGTGTCGACCTCTGGTGTGGTGCCGATGATTGATCGTTTAGCGCAAGATTGTCCTGTTGCATTAGCCGTGTCATTGCATGCACCAAACGATGCTTTGCGTGATCAGCTCGTGCCGCTTAACCAGAAATATCCTTTACGTGAATTACTCGCGGCTTGTGAGCGTTATCTACCATTTGCACCAAGAGATTTTCTGACCTTTGAATATTGCATGCTAGATGGTGTGAACGATTCTGATATTCAAGCTAAAGAATTGGTGCGACTGCTTAAAAATATTAAGTGCAAAATCAATCTCATTCCTTTTAATCCATTCCCGGAGTCAGGTCTCAAGCGTTCTCCAGCTCAGCGGGTTCATGCTTTTGCTAGCATCTTGTTAGATGCCGGTATGGTCGCTACAGTACGCAAAACGCGCGGTGATGATATTGCTGCTGCTTGTGGCCAGCTAGCAGGGGATGTGGTTGATCGCACCCGAGTACGGGAACGTGCCGTACATGATTCAGAAATTATTCAAGCAGAAGTCCAAGAGCAGCCTATTGAATGGCTTAAGAGGCTAGATGATTAATATGAGTACCTTGTCACCACTTCCATTAGGACCGTCTCCCAAGCGCACAACCCGTCAAGCGACGGTTGCCTGGAAAACCAACATCATTACTGTTGGTGGCGATGCGCCAGTTCGCGTCCAATCTATGACCAACACCGATACTGCCGATGCAGTGGGTACAGCCATTCAAGTAAAAGAATTGGCACGCGCAGGTTCTGAGATGGTGCGCATTACTGTGAATACCCCAGAAGCAGCAGCAGCGGTGCCTTACATCCGTGAGCAGTTGGACAAGATGGACATCTTGGTGCCATTGATCGGGGACTTTCATTACAACGGCCATACTTTATTAAATGATTTTCCTGAGTGCGCTAAAGCGCTCTCCAAGTACCGCATCAATCCTGGAAATGTAGGTAAGGGCGCGAAGCGGGACCCACAGTTTGCACAAATGATTGAAGCTGCATGTAAATACGACAAGCCAATACGAATTGGCGTGAACTGGGGCAGCTTGGATCAGGATCTCTTAGCATCCATCATGGATAGCAATGCAGCGCTCACTAATCCCAAAACTGCGCAAGAAGTGATGATCGAGGCCTTAATTCAGTCTGCATTGCAGTCTGCGGAAAAAGCAGTGGAGTTTGGGATGAATCCTAATCAGATTCTACTTTCTTGTAAGGTTAGTAATGTGCAAGATCTTGTAGCGGTCTATCGGGATCTCGCACGCCGCTCGGACTATCCTTTGCATTTGGGTTTAACTGAAGCCGGTATGGGTAGTAAAGGCATTGTGTCTTCTACTGCAGCTATGAGCATTCTGTTGCAAGAGGGTATTGGCGATACGATTCGCGTTTCTCTGACGCCAGATCCTGGCGCCCCTCGTGAGAATGAAGTCATCGTTGCGCAAGAGATTTTGCAAACGATGGGTTTACGCAATTTCACACCCATGGTCATTGCTTGTCCTGGGTGTGGCAGAACGACTAGTACAACCTTCCAAGAGTTGGCTGCCAATATCCAATCTTATCTGCGTCAGCAAATGCCTATTTGGAAGAAAACCCATCCTGGCGTTGAAAGTATGAATGTGGCTGTGATGGGCTGTATTGTGAATGGCCCTGGCGAGAGCAAACATGCCAATATTGGAATTTCTTTACCGGGTACTGGTGAGGCTCCTGCTGCCCCTGTTTTTGTGGATGGCGTTAAAGTGAAAACATTGCGCGGCGATAATATCGCCAAAGAGTTTCAAGTGATTGTGGATGATTATGTCAAACAGAATTACGCCACTAAAGTTGAATCCATCTGAACTAGAACAACAATAAAAAATGACAGACCAAAAGACCCCCGTCAAAGTGCAGAAGATTAATGGTGTGCGCGGCATGAATGATTTGCTGCCAGCCGATGCTGCACAGTGGGCGCATCTTGAACATGTATTGCGTGATCTCACTCGTGCCTATGGCTATGAGTTTTTGAGAACGCCTATTGTGGAAGCAACAGCTGTATTTCAGCGAGGTATTGGTGAGGTGACCGATATTGTTGAAAAAGAAATGTATTCCTTTGAGGATCGCTTAAATGGTGAGCAACTCACCTTACGCCCAGAAGGTACTGCGGCATTGGTCCGCTCCGTTGTTGAAAATAATTTGCTGTATGAAGGGCCTAAGCGTCTTTGGTATACTGGCCCAATGTTTCGTCATGAGCGTCCACAGCGTGGTCGCTATCGCCAGTTTCATCAGTTTGGAATTGAAGCCTTAGGATTTGCAGGGCCGGATATCGATGCAGAAATTATTCTGATGGGTCAGCGTCTTTGGGATGAGTTAGGTTTAATAGGTGTTCGTCTGGAGATCAACTCATTAGGTCAAGCCAATGAGCGTGCCGAACACCGCGCTGCTTTAGTGACTTATTTTGAGAAACATCAGAGTCAATTAGATGAAGATTCACAACGTCGCTTACTCACCAATCCTTTGCGCATTTTGGATTCTAAAAATCCAGAGATGCAGGCTTTGATTGAAGGTGCCCCTAAGTTATTGGATTTCTTGGGTGAAGAGTCACTTGCGCATTTCAATGCAGTGCAGGCTCTACTGAAAGCAAACAATATTCCTTGCAAGATCAATCCGCGCTTGGTGCGTGGCTTAGATTATTACAACCTTACTGTTTTTGAGTGGATTACTGAAGAACTAGGGGCGCAGGGAACCATTGCTGGTGGCGGTCGCTATGATCCATTGATTGAACGCATGGGTGGAAAAGCGGCTCCCGCATGTGGTTGGGCAATGGGTATGGAGCGTGTTCTGGAGCTCATGAAGGTTTCTGGCTCAAT
>CAILON010000177.1 GCA_903835865.1 uncultured beta proteobacterium | reverse complement strand
CGACCCTCGTGTCTGTGAAGATGCGCGTCGCTTAGACAAAATTACATTTGAAGAGATGCTAGAGATGGCAAGCTTAGGATCTAAGGTATTGCAGATCCGTTCAGTAGAGTTTGCAGGTAAGTACAAAGTTAAAACCCGGGTTCTGTCTTCTTTGACAGATCCTTTGATGCCCCTCGATGTAGAGATGAAGTCGGGCACCTTGATTACATTTGAAGAGGACAGCACTATGGAAGCCGCAGTTATTTCCGGCATCGCCTTTGCGCGTGATGAAGCGAAGATTACCGTTTTAGGAGTTCCTGATCGCCCAGGTATTGCCTATCAAATTCTGGGACCGATTGCAGATGCGAATATTGATGTGGATATCATTATTCAAAACCAATCCGTAGATGGTAAAACAGACTTTACTTTTACAGTACCACGCTCTGATTATCAAAAAGCTTTAGATCTATTAAAGAACACTGTTCAATCCCAGATTGAAGCTAAAGAAATCTCGGGTGATCCAAAGGTTTCTAAAGTTTCCGTTGTTGGCGTAGGAATGCGTTCTCATGTTGGTGTCGCTAGCAAGATGTTCAGAACTTTGTCGGAAGAGGGTATTAATATCCTCATGATCTCAACAAGTGAAATCAAAATTTCTGTTGTGATTGATGAGAAATATATGGAATTAGCAGTGCGTGCCTTGCATAAGGCATTTGAGCTGGACCAGAAGTAAAAAGGCATTAAAAACGCATTAAAACCCCCATCAGACGGTAATCCGTTAAACTGTGGGTCGTTGTAAGAGTATCAAGTACGGAGACGTGGCCGAGCTGGTCGAAGGCACTCCCCTGCTAAGGGAGCATCGGGGCTAAAACTCTGATCGGAGGTTCGAATCCTCTCGTCTCCGCCAGTACTTTTCAAATAAACCCAGTTAATTCAATGAGTTACTGGGTTTTTTGTTATCTAATTTCTCTTCAGTACCCAGTTTAGTACCCAATTACTCTTCAAACCTCTCTCTAGTAAGTGGTTGGTTCCCTAGCTTATTTTTTGGTGGTGGAGTTGAAGTTTTAATATGCCGCTCTTCATCCTCAGTGGCTGCTTCAAACTCGCTGGCACGCTGCAATACCAGTTCCTTGGATTCGGCTAGCTTGGATTGGAATAACTGTGCCGTCCTTTATCAAGCGCTCTAACTGAAATTGCTTAAAGGTCTGGGTTTTTACCTTACCAGCGAACTCTGCATCACCTAGACCTTTTTTACTCATCTAGCTAATGTAACAAAGTAAGGGGTAGGCATTAAGAAACGCAGATCTGCTTAACCCACTGTACCCCGACCCGCTTAATCAACCACTTCACTACGCCAGCCTATGCATAGTATTTTAAACAGCTGAGTAATTGCGATCTATTGGCTTGATCATGATCTAGATTGGTTAGCGTAAGAATCACCTTGGGCTAGCGTGGTGGAAATAGTCACTAATGTAATATCGTCAGGTGATTACCCTCGGTTTAGATCAAATGCTCAATAAAGTCTTTGACCAATATAATTTAGCTAGGCATTCTACTTGGAACAGACCCCTCCCTTCGGATTAGTAGTCATTAAGTAAAACTAATAGTAATTTGCTTAATCCTATTTGTGAAATTTAAAACATAATTAATTTGGAGATTCAAAATGAAATTTAGCAAGATCGCAACAGTCTTGATGTGTTTATTACCAATAACGGTTTTTTCACAAGGAACTACTCCATCACCAGAAGTTGTAAATCCAACTGTAGTTAAAAAATATAGTTTTAAAAAAATTGATTTTAGCGGGGATAAACAAATATCAAAAGAAGAGGCAAAGAAGGCGGGCATTTCTGAAGCTGAATTTAATCTTATTGACAAAGACCGCAGTGGTTTCATTACATGGAATGAAGCAGTTAACAGCCCATCAAAAAATTGGACTGAATAAATTCAGTTTTTTAGGCGTAGGTCGCACGTTCG
>CAILON010000176.1 GCA_903835865.1 uncultured beta proteobacterium | reverse complement strand
CTAACGACCAATGGAACTTTGAGCACAGCTACATTGCACATCAAATCTGGCAACTTTGCTTGTAAGAGCTCCAGTTCATCCAAGGGCACGTCAAATACCAATTCATCATGCACCTGTAACAACATTTTGGTCTTTAATTGCTCTTTTTCAAGCCAGTTTTGGCTAGCAATCATCGCCAGTTTAATTAAATCAGCAGCCGTCCCTTGCATTGGGGCATTAATGGCGGCGCGCTCTGCGCCTTGGCGGCGAGGTCCATTAGAGCCCTTGATCTCCGGAAGCCAAAGGCGTCTGCCAAAAACCGTCTCCACATAGCCATTCTCACGCGCCTCTAGGCGAGTACGCTCCATGTATTGCGCAACGCCTGGGTAGCGATCGAAATACTTGGCAATATAGGTTTGTGCTGCAGAACGTTCAATACCCAAGTTACCTGCCAAACCAAAAGCACTCATGCCATAAATTAATCCGAAGTTAATCACTTTGGCATAACGACGCTGCTCAGAATTCACATCATCCAAAGCAATTCCAAAGATCTCAGCTGCAGTTGCCTGATGCACATCCTTGCCAGTCCTAAATGCCTCTAAAAGATTTTCATCCTCAGCGATGTGCGCCATGATGCGCAATTCAATTTGCGAATAGTCAGCGGACAGCAGCTTGCAACCTTGCGCAGGAATAAACGCCTCCCGAATGCGGCGCCCCTCTTCAGTGCGCACGGGAATATTTTGCAAATTAGGATCACTGGAAGCAAGTCGACCTGTGACTGCAGTAGCTTGAGAAAAATTCGTATGGACACGACCTGTTTTTGGGTCAGCCATGCGCGGCAATTTTTCAATATAGGTTGACATTAATTTAGCCAAGCTACGGTAATCCAAAATGCGCGCTGGCAATGGATAGTCTTCAGCTAATTTTTGCAATACCTCTTCATCAGTAGATGGCGCTCCAGAAGGCGTCTTTTTAATCACCGGCAATTCCAGTTGGCCAAATAGAATTTCCGCGATCTGCTTGGGCGACTGAATATTGAAGGGCTGACCAGCCAGCTGATGAATTTCACCCTCTAGCTCAAGTAAGCGTTTACCAACCTGCTGACCCTGTTTGGCCAATAAGGCTGAGTCAATCCGAATACCATTGCGCTCCATGATTCCCAGAACGCGCATGGCGGGCATTTCAATTTGCCCATAGATATAGAGCAGTCCGGGATTTTCCTGAATCTGCGGCCAAAGCGCTAGATGTAAGCGCAAAGTAATGTCTGCATCCTCAGCTGCGTAATTGGTAGCGACCTGAAGATCTACTTGATCAAAACCAATCTGATGAACGCCCTTACCGCAGACCTCTTCATATCGAATGGTTTTAATCCCAAGATGGCGCTCAGCCAAACTATCCATATTGTGTGGCAAATGAGACTCCAGCACATAAGACTCGAGCAAAGTATCAAACGCAATGCCTTGGAGTGTGATGCCATAATTCGCAAAAATATGAGTGTCGTATTTGAGATTCTGTCCAACTTTGAAGCGATCCGCGTTCTCTAACCATGGCCTAATGCGAGAGAGGACATATTCTCTATCCAATTGCACTTCGCCATTGCGATGCGCTACTGGAATGTAACAAGCTTCACCAGGTTTTACTGATAAAGAAATTCCTACTAGCTCCGCTGCCAATGCGTCCAGACTTGTTGTTTCAGTATCTACCGCAGTGAGTGAGGATGCTTCAATCTTTTTCAACCACTTCTCTAAACCAGCTTCATCGACCACACATTCATATTGACGCTCAATGGCGTCTTGCAAATCAGTTGTGTCTTGCGATAAAGCTTTGGTGGGCGCTGTGGCAATCGTGCGTGATTTTTTTTCTTCAAGCACCTCTTGGGAGATGGGTGTGCCAGCCAAATCAAATGCATTCTCTCCCTCTGGAGCCTTATCTGCTGTGCTTTCTAGGCGCTTTTCTACATCTCGTAGCCAGGATTTAAAAGCATAGCGCTCAAATAATTCTCGCAGGAGTTGTGCATCCTCTGGCTTGGCATGTAAATCATCTAGGCCAGGCAAATGCGGAGACAGGTCGCAATCTGTTTTAACGGTAATCAGTTGGCGCGCTTGTGGCAACCAATCCAAAGAGGCGCGTAAGTTTTCTCCAACAACGCCTTTGACTTGATCTGCGTTTGCCATCAAGTTATCGAGATTTCCAAATTCTGCTAACCACTTGTTTGCAGTTTTGGGGCCCGCCTTGGGAACTCCTGGAACGTTATCCACTGCATCACCAACGATTGATAAATAGTCCACGATGAGTTCGGGTGGCACCCCAAATTTTCCAATGACGCCATCGATATCGAGTTTTTCATTGGTCATCGTATTAATCAAAGTGACAGATGGATTAACTAATTGCGCCAAATCCTTATCGCCAGTAGAAATAATGGTTTCCCACCCTGCTTGAGTAGCTTGGCAAGATAAAGTGGCGATCACATCATCAGCTTCAACACCCGACACCATTAATACTGGCCAACCCATTGCCTTGACCATCGCATGAATGGGCTCAATTTGTTTAACTAAATCCTCTGGCATGGGCGAGCGATGCGCTTTGTATTCTGGGTACATTTCATCGCGAAAAGTCTTCCCTTTGGCATCAAAAACACAAGCAATGTGGTCAGCCTTGATCTCGGAACGAGCCCGACGCATCATATTGACCATCCCATAGATAGCGCCAGTGGGATCGCCAGCCCCATTTCGTAGGTCTGGCATGGCATGGAAGGCGCGATAAAGGTAGCTGGAACCGTCTACCAACAAGAGTCTATGTT
>CAILON010000175.1 GCA_903835865.1 uncultured beta proteobacterium | reverse complement strand
TTTTGGGTGGTTTGATCTTTGCCTCGCTCGTCTAAAGCAATGACTCGTGAACCCTTTGGGATGGCTGCAGCAATTTTGACCGCTTCTTTGGCAGGAGTGAGATCAGGCTTGATCTCTTTAATCTCAATACTGCAATCTGCAGGCATACGCTTGATGTAATCCTGGGTAGCAGTAGCAACCCAATCTGGCATCTTATGACCAACCGAAACAATTGTTAAGCGCATTGATAAATGCTGTGTTTGAAATGCAAGGCGACTTATTCGTCGTCGTCTGGTTCGCTAGCTTTGGCAAGCCCTTTATCGCCAGCCAACTTCACGCGTACAGGTTTTGCACCCCACATGCCCTCTAATTGATAGTAGGAGCGCAACATTGGTTGCAGGATGTGGACAACAATATCACCGCAATCGACGAGTACCCATTCACCAGTTTCAAGACCTTCTACGGATATCACTTCGCCACCTTTGGCGTTGACATCTTATTTAACAGACATGGCCAATGAGCGTGTTTGGCGATTGCTAGAGCCGGTCGCAATAATGACGCGATCAAATAATTCACTTAATTTAGTGGTGTCGTATACGCGAATATCTTGCGCTTTGACATCCTCTAGAGCATCAATGATGACGCGTTGTAATTTTTTTAAGTCCATGGTTTCTCAGTAATAATTTCTATATTAAGGGTGATCTTAGCTTGATTATTGGTACAAGCCCAGATTTGTAATGATTTGCAGCGTGTGTGATGGGATCTGATCGGTTTGAAGAGCATTCCCAGGGGAAGTTTTAAGTCGCGTCCGCAGCTCCGTAGAGGAGAGATCGATCGCTAGGCTCTCGTCAATATAGATGAGGCCAGATGGCTTATTTTCAAGGGCCTTGGCATCTAAAGTTTGGTGCGCCTGCAGTAGTTGGATGAGTACAGGGCTTAATGCTGCTCCTAGGTCGTGATTTGGCCTACTTGCTACAGCAAAGTTCACATAATCCAACAACTTTTCCCATGAATTCCAAGTGGGTAGCTGAATTAAGGAATCCGCACCCATTAGCCAACTAAGGCTTACATCAGATCCATAGCGCTCACGGAGTGCTCTAACGGTATCAATTGCATAACTAGGACCAGCGCGATCTAGCTCTATACGATCTACTCCTATCTGTGTAGGAATTTTTAAATATAAAAAAGCCCTAGCCAAATCAATGCCAGCAGCTTCAGTCAGTTGAAATCGAATTTCTGCAGAGGTAATGTCCAACCCTTTTTGCCATGGCTCTCCACTAGGGATGAGGAGCAACTCATCTAAATTCAGTGCTTTGGCAAAATGAATCGCTAGCTTGAGATGACCAATATGGGGTGGATCAAACGTTCCCCCTAGAATGCCGATTTTTTTCACAGCGTTCAAGCTAGCCAATCGCGGGGTTTGAGATAGTAGTCATACAGCTTAGCCTCTGGTGTGCCTGGCTCTGGATGCCAGTTATAGCGCCACTGAACCACTGGAGGCATCGACATCAAGATAGATTCCGTGCGTCCACCAGAATGCAATCCAAAGATTGTGCCTCTATCAAAGATGAGGTTGTATTCCACATAACGACCACGACGATATTCTTGGAAGGATTTTTCTTCGGCTGTAAAAGTGTCTTGGTAGCGACGCTGAACAATGGGCAAATAGGCATTAATGAATGCATCTCCAATAGCGCGCATCATTGCAAAACTTTTTTCAAAGCCAAGTTCATTAAAGTCATCAAAGAAAACTCCACCAATACCCCGAGGCTCTTCACGATGCTTTAAATAAAAATACTCATCACACCACTTTTTAAAGCGAGGATAGAGTTCCTCGCCAAAAGGATCTAAAGCATCTTTAGCGGTTTGATGAAAGTGCCGGCAATCTTCATCTACCCCATAGTATGGCGTTAGATCAAAGCCGCCACCAAACCACCATACGGGTTCTTTATTCTCCGCTTGCGCGATAAAACAGCGCACATTCATATGGGTGGTGGGAACCTTTGGATTGTTTGGGTGGAAGACCAGAGACACGCCCATAGCTTCAAAGCTACGCCCAGCAACCTCTGGTCGATGGTGCGAAGCAGATGGTGGCATTTGATCGCCGCGCACATGTGAGAAGCCCACGCCACCTTTTCTAGAATGTTTCCGCCATCCAAAATGCAGGTGCGGCCATATCCTTTGAGTTTGCTGTCCTCAGGCTTGTGCCATTCATCAGCCACAAAGGCCTTGCCGTCTAGGGCACTCATCGCGCTCGTAATGCGATCTTGCAATCCTAAAAAGTAATCCTTTAGAGCTGCTATATCGATCTGGGTGTGCTGATCTGCCAAGTTTTTAACTTTTATAAAGTGCTTTAATTATTTAATGGCGCGGTAGCCAATATCTTTGCGATATTGCATACCATCAAATTTGATTTGATCGATTGCTTCATAGGCCTTTCGTTGCGCTCCGCGCACAGTATCAGCCAGGCCCACTACACACATCACACGGCCACCAGAAGTGAGCAACTTGCCTTCTTGTAATGTAGTGCCCGCATGAAAAGTGATTTGATCTTCAGTGTCTGCTGGTATGCCAGTGATCACATCACCATTACGTGGAGTATCTGGATAGTTGTATGCTGCAAGGACCACGCCTAAGGCAGTGCGACGGTCCCATTCGAGCTCAACTTCATTGAGATTGCCATTGACTGCATGATCGAGGGCATTCACAAGATCGCTACGCAGGCGCGCCATAATTGGCTGCGTTTCTGGATCACCCATGCGGCAGTTAAATTCTAAAGTTTTGATTTTTCCATCAGGAGCAATCATGAGGCCGGCATATAAGAAGCCGGTATATGGAATGCCATCAGATTCCATGCCTTTAACAGTAGGCATGATGACTTCACGCAATGCGCGCGCATGAATTTCTGGTGTGACAACGGGTGCAGGGGAGTAGGCACCCATACCGCCAGTGTTCGGTCCTTGATCGGCATCGAGTAAGCGCTTGTGATCTTGGCTAGTCGCCAATGCTAAAACATTTTTGCCATCGACCAACACAATGAAGCTAGCCTCTTCGCCGGTTAAGAATTCTTCAATGACGACGCGTGCGCCAGCATTACCTAATTTGTTATCTGCCAGCATCATGTCTACCGCTGCATGAGCCTCTTCCAAGCTTATTGCTACAACAACACCTTTACCGGCTGCCAAGCCATCGGCTTTAATCACAATGGGCGCACCTTGAGCATCAATATAGGCATGCGCCTCTAATGCGCTAGAGAATGTTTGATAGTCAGCAGTCGGAATGCCATGACGTTTCATAAAGGCTTTAGAAAAGTCTTTAGAAGATTCCAGTTGTGCTGCTAATTGGGTTGGTCCAAAGATACGCAGACCATTATTGCGGAAAACATCCACAATTCCAGCCGCCAATGGTGCTTCAGGGCCTACGACGGTTAAGTGAATTTTTTCTCGTTTAGCAAAATCGGCTAGATCTTGCAATCCAGTAATGGGTAGATTTTGAATATTCGCAGCAGCTTGTTTGGCTGTAGCAGTACCACCATTAC
>CAILON010000174.1 GCA_903835865.1 uncultured beta proteobacterium | reverse complement strand
CCTTCAATTTGGGCTTGGAGAGCAGGGCGTATTAAGAAGATCGCCCAAGCTGTAGAGCGGATGTTATGCATCTTTCCTTTTGAGACAGAGATTTACGATCGTGCTGGTATTGCCTCTACTTATGTGGGGCACCCATTGGCAAGTGAGATTCCGCTTGAGCCAAATACAGAACAAGCACGAAAAACAATTGCCCAATTATTGAATCTTTCCCCCAATAATTTGGATGGCATTGTTGTCGCTGTTTTACCTGGTAGTCGCGGCTCGGAAATTGCGCTTATTGCACCAGTCTTTTTTGAAACGATGCAGCTATTAACTGAGCGATTAAAGGGGCAGAAACTTCACTTTTTAATTCCGGTAGCAACGCCGCGATTGCGTGAGCCCCTTGAGCAATTATTGATCACGGCAAAAAATATTAATTCCGATATTCAGATTCATTTGCTTGATGGCATGGCAGATGAAGTGCTCGAGGCATCTGATGTGGTCTTGATTGCCAGTGGTACAGCAACCCTGCAAGCTGCCTTATGGAAAAAGCCTATGGTGATTTCTTATAAGGTGCCCTGGTTAACGGCGCAAATTATGAAACGCCAAGGCTATTTACCTTATGTTGGCTTGCCTAATATCTTATGTGAATCATTTGTAGTGCCTGAACTATTGCAGGATGATGCGACACCTGAAAAATTAGCCAGCGCCTTGCAAGATTGGTTAGAGCATCCAGACAAAGTTGCCAAACTCAAAGAACGATTTGCGCAGATGCATGAAACACTTCGACGTCCAACAGGGCTCTTAGTTGCTCAGGCGGTAGCTCAGACGATGGCAAGTGCGCGTAAACAGCAGGCTGCTCAATGAGCGTAATTTGGGTATGTGGCGTAGATGAGGCAGGACGCGGTCCTTTAGTAGGCGCGGTAGTGGCTGGAGCAGTTGTGCTAGATCCAGAAAACCCCATTGTAGGATTGAAAGACTCTAAAAAGCTAAGCCCAGCTCGCCGTGAATATTTATATGAGCAGATTATGCAAAAGGCGAAAGCCTGGGGGATTGGCGAAGCCTCACCAGCTGAAATCGATGAGATCAATATTTTGCAAGCCACCAT
The DNA here is from genome assembly GCA_903835865.1 of uncultured beta proteobacterium. GTDB lineage: Bacteria > Pseudomonadota > Gammaproteobacteria > Burkholderiales > Burkholderiaceae > Polynucleobacter. Next base: position 4,537 of record CAILON010000174.1, on the reverse strand, counting down.
GCTGGCTATGCAACGTGCCATCGAGGATTTAACGACTCGTTTAGGCGCTTGGCCTGATAAGGCGCTCATTGATGGGAATCGTTGCCCAGAGCTTCCTATTGCAGCTGAGGCTATAGTGAAGGGTGATACTAAGGAACCTGCTATTTCTGCTGCGTCAATCTTGGCTAAAGTCACGCGTGATCGTCAAATGCAAGAACTACATGAGCTTCACCCACAGTATGGATTTGCTCAGCACATGGGGTATCCGACCGAGGCACATTTCGCGGCACTCAAGGCTTTTGGGGTCTGCGCAGAACATCGCCGAAGTTTTGCGCCAGTGCGTAAGGTATTGGAGGCCTTATGAAGTTTGATCTCATCACCTCTAAAGAGAATCCACTATTTAAAGAAATTCGTTTACTACAAGCTACTGGCTCTAAAGGACAGAAGGCTAGGGTGTCTAGTGGTAAAGCACTCTTAGAAGGTATTCATCTAATTCAAACTTGGGCTGGCGATCCCGCATTGAGCGTGATCCTCACTTCAGAGCTTGGCCTTCAAAATACGGAGATTGCTCAAGCGGTGTATTTCCATTTAGAAATTTGTCCTGAGACACGAGTTTTTCAGCTAGATAGTGCGCTATGGGATTTACTCAGTGATTTAGTAAACGCACCTCATGTAGCGGGACTATTGGATTTACCTAAATCCTATCTCATGCCACCCCAATCCATTGGGACTCTAGCCGGGGATATATTGATCCTCGATCGCATTCAGGATGCTGGGAATCTAGGTTCGATTTTGCGCAGTGCTGCAGCTTTTGGCTTTACCCAGGTCATTGCTATCACAGGCTGTGCGCATCTGTGGTCAAGCAAAGTGTTGCGTGCGGGTATGGGTGCGCACCATCTATTGGATCTATATGAAGGCTGGTCCACTCAACAAGTATTAAGTGCAGTAACAGCCCCATTATTGGCAGCAACAGCGGATGCCGATTGTGAAATATTTTCCCTTAAGGATGATTTATTACGGCCAGTGGCTTGGGTAATGGGAAGTGAAGGTCAAGGCGTATCAGAAGATCTTCTGGCGCAGGCTAAATGCGTATCCATCCCGATTGATCCCCGCGTGGAGTCACTCAATGTTTCTACTGCAGCGGCAGTGTGTTTATCAGAAACGATGCGCGTTAGACGCAATTAACCCAAAATCGTCTTATCGGATTTAATTGCCTGCAGAACGGTAGTCGCAATTTCCTCGATTGACTTGCTAGTGGTCACCACCCAAGGGATGGATTCTTTTTTCATCATCGCAGTTGCTTCGTTAATTTCATAACGACAGTTCTCAAGTTTGGCGTAATTACTTCCTGGGCGACGTTCATTCCGAATCTCAGAAAGTCTTTCAGCATCAATCATGAGGCCAAAAATCTTGTGTTTAAAGGGTGCCAAATCTTTTGGGAGACGCCCACGCTCAAAATCTTCGGGGATTAAGGGGTAATTAGCGGCCTTAAGGCCATATTGCATAGCCAGGTAAAGGCTAGTAGGTGTTTTACCAACGCGAGAGATGCCGACCAAAATGACATCTGCATCAGCTAGGTTTTGATTGGACTGGCCATCATCGTGTGCGAGGGAGTAGTTGATGGCTTCAATACGGTTTTTATAAGCATCAGTATCCGCATTGTGGTGAAGGCGGTTCATTGCATGCGTGGATTTAATGCCTAGCGCCTCTTCTAGAGGGGCCACAAAGGTTTGGAACATGTCTAATACCAAACCATTGGCTTTAGCAACAATTGCGTTGAGCTCAGAATTCACCAAAGTAGTGAAAACAATAGGCTGAACCCCATATTTGCTGAATGCTTGGTTGATATTGCTGACCGCATCATGGGCTTTATCAACGCTATCCACAAAAGGGACGCGAATGTGCTTAAAACTGGCCTCAAATTGGGCCAGAATCGATTGACTGAAGTTCTCTGCGGTGATGCCGGTGCCGTCAGAAACAATAAAAACAATACGGGTTTGGGTGGACATAGATTTAGCTTAAAAGTCGGGGTCAGCACTACAATAGAATCATATTAAAGCATGCCCCATTTGCGGTGGCCGCTACACCAGTTTCCTTATCTTTAGAGAGTATTTTATGTCCAACCAACAGCAACAAAATAGCAGTATGGCAGATGCCTATGTTTTGCCTTTCGAGCAACTTCGGATGACCGACGTTGAGTCGGTCGGAGGCAAGAATGCCTCTTTAGGCGAGATGATCTCTCAGTTAGCCTCAACCGGTGTTCGGGTGCCAACTGGTTTTGCCACTACCTCACTAGCATTTCGGGATTTTCTCAAGCACAACAATTTGACTGAGCGTATTCAAAAGCGTTTGGAGAATCTGAATATTGATGATGTTCGTGCATTGGCTGTGGCTGGTGCCGAAATCCGAGGTTGGATAGAAACAGCTCCATTTCAGCCTAAGCTGGATGAAGAAATTCGTAAAGGATTTGCAGTATTAGATGATTCTGGCAAAGGTTCTTTTGCCGTTCGCTCTTCCGCTACCGCAGAAGACTTGCCGGATGCCTCTTTTGCGGGTCAGCAGGAAACCTTCTTAAACGTTGAGGGCATTGATGATGTTCTCAAGAAGATCCGCGAAGTATTTGCCTCCTTGTATAACGATCGTGCGATCTCATATCGTGTCCACAAAGGCTTTGCACATGCTGAAGTTGCTTTGTCTGCTGGTATTCAGCGTATGGTGCGCTCAGATTTAGGTGCTGCAGGCGTGATGTTTACATTGGATACAGAGTCTGGATTTGAAGATGTTGTCTTTATTACCTCTAGCTATGGTTTAGGCGAGACCGTGGTCCAGGGCGCCGTTAACCCAGATGAGTTCTATGTATTTAAAACTACCTTAGCGCAAGATAAAAAAGCGATTATTCGTCGCTCTTTAGGGTCTAAGTTAATTCAGATGCAATTTGCGCCAAAGGGTTCCCCTGAAAAAGTGCAGACTGTTGATGTTATTCCAGAGAAGCGCAATCGTTTCTCTTTAGAGGATGCAGACATTACTGAGCTGGCCAAGTACGCTGTCATTATTGAGAAGCACTACGGTCGTCCAATGGATATTGAGTGGGGCAAAGATGGTCAAGATGGCCGCATTTATATTCTCCAAGCTCGCCCTGAGACTGTGAAGAGTCAAGCGGCTGGACAAGTCGAGTTACGCTACAAACTTAAAGGTAGCTCCAAAGTATTGGCTAAAGGCCGTGCCATTGGTCAGAAGATTGGTGCAGGGCCTGTACGTATCATTCGCGATCCAAGCGAGATGGATCGTGTTCAGCCCGGCGATGTGTTGGTAGCGGATATGACGGACCCCAATTGGGAGCCAGTCATGAAGCGCGCCTCAGCAATTGTGACCAATCGCGGTGGACGCACTTGCCACGCAGCGATTATTGCGCGTGAGTTAGGTGTTCCTGCAGTGGTAGGTTGTGGCGATGCGACTGACCATTTGCAAGATGGCATGGTGGTAACGGTCTCATGCGCTGAAGGGGATGAGGGTCATATTTATGATGGCTTGATTGAGACTGAAGTCACTGAAGTGTCCCGCGGTGTCTTGCCAGATATTCCGGTTAAGATCACTATGAATATCGGCAATCCTCAACTAGCCTTTGATTTCTGCCAAATTCCTAATGCAGGTGTTGGCCTGGCGCGACTAGAGTTCATTATCAATAATTACATTGGCGTTCATCCTCGAGCTGTCTTGGAATACCCCAATATTGATCCTGATCTAAAGCGCGCTGTTGAAAGCGTTGCACGCGGTTATGCTAGCCCACGCCAGTTCTATGAAGATAAATTAGTGGAAGGTGTAGCGACGATTGCTGCCGCTTTCTATCCAAAGCCAGTTATTGTGCGTTTGTCTGACTTCAAATCCAATGAATATAAGAAGTTGATTGGTGGATCACGTTACGAGCCTGATGAAGAGAATCCAATGCTGGGATTCCGTGGCGCTTCACGTTATGTTTCAGAGGACTTCGGCGAAGCATTTGCGATGGAGTGTGCTGCGATGAAACGTGTGCGTGAAGATATGGGTCTTGATAATGTAGAAATCATGATTCCATTTGTGCGCACTACTAAGCAAGCTGAGCGCGTCATTAATATGATGGAGAAGCTCGGTCTTAAGCGTGGTGTAAATGGCTTACGTCTGATCATGATGTGCGAAATTCCATCGAATGCAATTCTTGCAGATCAGTTCCTTGAGTATTTTGATGGCTTCTCAATCGGATCTAATGATATGACTCAGCTCACACTGGGATTGGATCGGGATTCAGGCATGGAGCTTTTGGCTATTGACTTTGATGAGCGGGATCCCGCTGTTGAGTTCATGATTGCTCGTTCGATTGAGGCCTGCCGCAAGCAAAACAAATACGTTGGTATTTGTGGTCAAGGACCTTCAGACCATCCTGACTTTGCTCGTTGGTTGGTGGAGAAGGGCATTACTTCTATCTCACTCAATCCTGATAGCGTCATTGCTACATGGGAAATGTTGGGTAAGAAATAAATCTACCCAATAGCTTGAAGAAAAGGCCTAGTTTTTAGGCCTTTTT
>CAILON010000173.1 GCA_903835865.1 uncultured beta proteobacterium | reverse complement strand
TATTCTGGCGGAGCGGACGGGACTCGAACCCGCGACCCTCGGCGTGACAGGCCGATATTCTAACCAACTGAACTACCGCTCCAAATTGCAACGAGTACTACCTTTAATACAAACCAGAAAATCTGGCGTCCCCAGGGGGATTCGAACCCCCGTACTCACCGTGAAAGGGTGATGTCCTAGGCCTCTAGACGATGGGGACTTGGACTACTGTAAATACCTATCTATTTTAAATGCTTGGTGGAGATAAGCGGGATCGAACCGCTGACCTCTTGCATGCCATGCAAGCGCTCTCCCAGCTGAGCTATACCCCCGAAATCTCGCAACAAAACTACAAGACACTCAAAACAATCCAAGATTTTAGCCTATTTTTGTGCAAGTGCGCAAATTGACTAGTGGACCACCTTTGAGAGCCTTTTAATTGCCTCATCTTTGCCTAAAACTACCAATACAGAATCTATTGCGGGGGTCTGAGTTGTGGCAAATAATGCATAGCGAACGGGCATTGCTAAGGCCGGCATTTTAATTTGATGTTGCGCCAAAACTTGCTTAAAAGCTGCGCCATATCCCTCTTTAGTAGGTTCGGCTGTTTCAAGCTTATGAATCAAATCTTTAAGCGCAGGAATAATTGCCTGAGGGATATTAGTTGCTAGTTGATCTGGGGTTGAATTAGGGGGCGGGATATAAAATAATTTAGCGCCCTCAGCAATTTCAATGAGGGTATTGGCGCGGTCTTTTAGGAGTCCCACTACCTGAACGAAATTAGGTCCACTGTCGGTATCGATACCCAATATATGTGCAAAAGGTTTAGTAAGCTGCGCCAAAACCTCAGGATCAGTTTGCTGAATGTATTGATGATTTAGCCAAAGTAATTTTTCTGGATTATGTTGAGCAGGTGAACGACCTAAACTATCTAGATCAAACCAATCAACAAATTGCTCTTTAGTAAAAACCTCTGCGTCGCCATGCGACCAACCAAGGCGCGCAAGATAATTCAGAATAGCTTGCGGCAAGTACCCTGCTTTTTGGTAATCCCGCACACTCATAGCCCCATTACGCTTGCTCATTTTTTCACCAGAGTCATTTAAGACTGTCGGCAAATGTGCATAAACCGGGGGGGCTCCGCCCAAAGCCCTCATGATATTGATTTGTCTGGGGGTGTTATTAACATGGTCATCTCCACGTATTACGTGGGTAATGTTCATATCTAGATCATCTACTACAACACAGAAGTTATAAGTTGGCGTTCCATCGGGACGAGCAATTACTAAGTCATCTAATTCATCATTGCTGATTTCAATAGACCCTTTCACGGCATCGTTCCAAATCACAGATCCACCAATGGGATTTTTAAATCGAATTACTGGCAGTACATCTTTAGGTACTTGTGGAAGCAGCTTTCCTGGCTCGGGTCTCCATAAACCGTTGTAGCGTGGTTTCTCTTTATTGGCCATTTGCTGATCGCGAAGCTGATTCAATTCGTCTTCACTCATATAGCACGAGTATGCAAGGCCAGCATCTAGCATTTGCTTGATTACCTCACGATACCGATCTATGCGTTGCATTTGGTAAATCGGGCCTTCATCTAAATCCAGCCCTAACCATGACATACCCTCAATGATGACATCTACAGCCTCTTGAGTGGAGCGCTCAAGGTCGGTATCTTCTATCCTGAGGATAAAGTCACCCTTATTGTGGCGAGCAAAAGCCCAGGGATAAAGTGCGCTACGAAGGTTTCCCAGATGAATAAAGCCCGTGGGACTAGGGGCGAAGCGTGTACGAATATGCATAAATCACATTATCTCAGGTCAGGCAAATTAGCAGCAAAATTAAAAAACATGGATACTTTGTCTTATGAATGAATTACTTGTATTTATGTGTGACGGAGCCCCAGTACGTGGGGAAATCATATCGATTGGAAGTGCTTGGGAGGCTGTATTAGAACGTCGTAATGATCCCCCTGCGGTACGGAAGATCCTGGGCGATTTTGTTGGAGCAGCAACCCTGCTGACAGCCAGCTTGAAATTTGATGGCACCCTCATTATTCAAGCTCAAAGTAAAGGCCCCATTCAACTACTAGTGGTTGAATGTACCTCAGATCTTTCGATGCGGGCTACGGTAAAGCTCTCTGTCGATCCCTCTGAAATCCCCCAAGATGCATCCCTTGGAGACCTATTAGATGCCAGTCAATCCGGAAGATTGGTCATTACCCTAGATCCAGCAGATCGCGAACCAGGGCAGCCGCCCTACCAAGGTATCGTTGCCTTGCAAGAGCATCATGGCACAGTCATTAAGCCCGTTACCAGCGCTGCAGAAGCTATTGCCCTGTATATGCAAAATTCTGAGCAGCTAGATACGCGGATTTGGCTAAGTTCGAATGAGACTCATATTGGAGGCCTTCTTCTTCAACGCCTCCCGGATTCTGGAGGTCACGCACATTTAGACCCCCAGACGGCCGCTGAGGGTTGGTCTCGCATTCAAACTTTGGGTGAAACAATCACTAGCGAAGAATTGCTCAACCTTCCTCCGACCACCATTTTGCGTAGATTATTTCTAGAGGAATCAGTGGAATACGGGGTGCGCAGCTTTCCACTACGCCCAATAAGCTTTTCCTGCCGATGCTCACGCACAAAGGTGGCTGATGTACTAAGAATGCTCGGTCAAGAAGAGGTGCAAAGCATCCTTGCTGAACAGGGTGTCGTAGAAACAGTATGCGACTTTTGCGCGAAGCCTTACCGTTTTGATGCAGTTGACTGTGAGCAAGTATTTAAAACTGATTTATTGAGCGATGCAACTCGACCACCATCAGGCGGTCATTAAGGCTCTAAGACGGATTTTTATTTCCCGCCTGCTTGCTTAGAGGTATCTTCGCTAATGCTTGAAGAGGTTTTATCTGCAGGCAATATTTGAACGAAGTACTCACCTTCTTTAATTAAGCCATGCTCAACTCGGGCACGCTCTTCAATGGCTCTAGTGCCATCCTTTAAATCCTTCACATCACCAGATAATTTGGCATTACGCAGAGCCAAGAGGCTATTTTTTGCCTCTTGCAGCTCTACTTGTTTTTCCATTTCGTATACCTTAATCCAGCCACCCTTCCCTAACCAAAGGGGATACTGAATTGCAATAAGCAATAACAACATTGAGTAGATGACTATTCGCATAATCTAATGACTAAATTGAACTTAACGATTCAGGTTATAGAAAACCGATTTGCCAGGGTAAGTTGCAACATCACCTAAATCTTCTTCAATACGTAATAACTGATTGTATTTAGCAATACGATCTGAACGTGATAAAGATCCCGTCTTGATTTGGCCTGCATTGGTGCCAACAGCAATATCTGCAATAGTACTGTCTTCAGTTTC
>CAILON010000172.1 GCA_903835865.1 uncultured beta proteobacterium | reverse complement strand
TGGACGTGAGGCACTCAAGATTAGTGTTTTCATGAATGTCTTTAATGTGCACTCTAATCGCAGTGCCATTAATGGATTGGTAAAAGAAATTCAATATTTCCCTGGCAAATTTGTTAATGCCGATTTGGATAAAGCTTCTACCGAGAATGAGCGTAATGCAGTAGTGATTGATGCCAATGGACAAATTGTCACTTTGGTTCAGGTTGCTGGTTTAATTGCTCGCCGCATTCTTTGTTATATCCATGTTGGTGATCGCCTTAAAGCAGGTGAGCGCTATGGCTTCATTCGATTTGGCTCAAGGGTCGATGTATATCTTCCTTTAACTGCAGAGCCCTTAGTGAGTGTTGGTGATAAAGTATTTGCTACAAATACAGCCTTGGCTCGTTTACCAGGCTTGGATTAATTAACTCACTTTTACTGGAGCGATTTTTGCCAACCTTTCGCCGCCGTGGCCGTATAGATCGCAGTCGCTTATCTCGCTCACGCTTGGACAATCCACAAGAAGACTGGGTTGAAGAGTTAGGTGATGGCGTAGATTACGAAGTAGAAGAGCTGCATCCTCAAAAGCCTCGTTTGCGTAGCAAAGGTATTTATTTACTTCCGAATGCCTTCACAACGGCGGCTCTGTTCTGCGGTTTCTTTGCAATCGTCAATGCAATGAACCATCAGTTTGAAATTGCGGCGATTGCCATTTTTGCTTCGCTAGTTCTAGATGGTATGGATGGACGCGTAGCTCGCATGACCAATACCCAAAGCGCTTTTGGTGAGCAATATGATTCACTGGCAGATATGGTGTCCTTCGGCGTTGCTCCAGCTTTGGTTGCTTATGAATGGGCTCTTAAAGATTTAGGTAAGTGGGGGTGGTTGGCTGCATTTACGTATTGCGCAGGAGCTGCTTTGCGTTTGGCTCGATTTAATGTGAATACCGGCGTAGTGGATAAAAAGTTCTTTCAAGGCCTACCTAGTCCAGCAGCAGGGTCCTTAATGGCTGGCTTTATATGGTTAGCCGATGACAATAAGATTCCTGTGCGCGATACAGCGATCCCTTGGATCACCTTTTTCATAGCGGTTTATGCTGGTCTGACAATGGTATCTAATGCGCGTTTCTACAGTGGCAAGGCATTGGATGTCCGCTACCGGGTTCCATTTGGCGTCATGGTGTTGTTGATTTTGACCTTTGTATTGATATCTTCCAATCCACCGTTAACGCTTTTTGGCTTATTTGTGGTGTATTCCATCTCGGGTTACATCGTTTGGGCATGGGAACGCTTAAGTGGCAAACGTTTTAGCTAATTTTCAATTTTTAGGTTATATTTAATCCATGTTAATGAATTTCTCACCTTTATCTAGCCTGCTTCTACTAGCACTAAGCCTTGAGCTTGGGGCGGGTAAGGCCTGAGTTGATGAGATCTCAATAAATCATTAACCACCACATACCAGCCCCAGCTCATTGCTGGGGTTTTTGTTTTTTGAAGTTGGAATTTAGTACTAGAGAATGATGCATTCAGAATTGGAGAGTAGTGATGAGCGATAAAGTAATTATTTTTGACACCACCTTGCGTGATGGAGAGCAGTCTCCTGGCGCCTCAATGACCAAAGATGAAAAAGTTCGCATTGCTCGTCAGCTTGAGCGTTTAAAGGTTGACGTCATTGAGGCTGGATTTGCTGCAAGCTCGGAAGGTGACTTTCAGGCGATATCTGCTGTTGCAGCTGCGGTCAAAGATTCAATTGTGTGTTCTTTGGCTAGAGCTAACGATAAGGATATTACCCGTGCCTCTGATGCTTTGAAGGCCGCCAAAGCGAAGCGTATCCACGCATTTATAGCAACAAGTCCATTACACATGGCTGTGAAATTGCGCATGTCTCCGGAAGAGGTTTTAGAGCAAGCAAAGCGTTCTATTCGTTTTGCACGTAACTTGGCAGACGATATTGAGTTCTCGGCTGAAGATGGTTATCGATCAGAGATGGATTTTTTGTGCCGAGTGGTTGAGGCAACCATTAAAGAAGGTGCATCTACTATCAATATTCCGGATACCGTAGGTTATGCAACACCAGAGTTGTATGGTGATTTCATCAAGACTTTGCGTACCCGAGTACCCAATTCTGATAAGGCGGTTTGGTCAGTACATTGCCATAACGATTTGGGGATGGCTGTCGCCAACTCCTTAGCTGGCGTGAAGATTGGCGGAGCTCGTCAGATCGAGTGCACGATTAATGGTTTGGGTGAGCGCGCAGGCAATACTGCCTTAGAAGAGATTGTGATGGCATTGCGTACTCGCAAAGATTATTTCGATTTAATCTGCGATATAGATGCACAACAGATTGTTCCTGCTTCAAAAATGGTCTCTCACATTACTGGTTTTGTAGTTCAACCCAATAAAGCAGTCGTTGGCGCCAATGCGTTTGCACATACCTCCGGGATTCACCAAGATGGTATTTTGAAAAACCGCGAGACTTATGAAATCATGCGCGCCGAAGATGTGGGCTGGAGTGCGAACAAAATTGTTTTAGGTAAGTTATCCGGTCGTAATGCATTTAAACAACGTTTGCATGATTTGGGAATCGTGGTTGAGGCTGAGGCAGATGTCAATGAGGCATTTACGCGATTTAAAGCTTTAGCCGATCAAAAGTCAGAAATATTTGATGAGGACATCATTGCCATCATGTCTGACACGGCTTCAGCTGAAGCGGGAGAACATTACAAATTTATATCGATGAGTCAACACTCGGAAACGGGTGAGCGCCCTAGGTCACGCATCACTTTGCGAATTGGCGATAAGGAAGTGAGCTCTGAAGCTGAAGGTAACGGTCCAGTGGACGCCAGCTTAAATGCCATTGAAGAGGTGGCTAAAAGTGGCGCAGAGCAGTTGCTGTATTCGGTCAACGCAATTACTTCAGGTACCCAGTCTCAGGGCGAAGTCACAGTAAGGCTTGCTAAGGGCGGGCGTATTGTTAATGGCGTTGGTACAGACCCTGACATCATCGCTGCATCGGCTAAAGCGTATTTAGCAGCCTTAAATAAGTTGCATGATCCAAACCAAGCAAAGATGAATGCGCAGATGACGCCTTAAGAAGTTCTAGCTGCCATCTGCAATACAAGGTCTGTATTAATTGAGGTCAGCGCTCTTGTAGTACTTAGTGCCTTTGCCGGTGATTTCAGCAGCAAGGCCTGAGTCTGTTAATTGATACATCAGCACACCCGGCGCCACGACTACGGCATCTTGATAGGCGTCACCATTGTTTTCGTATTTGGCAGCAGCTGTTACTTGACCACCAAAAGACCAACCAGAGTTTACGAAGTCATTTAGCGCTGCCTGCGTTTCAAAGACAAAGATGTTTTGGAAAGACTTTATTCCAAACCCAAGGCCCGCCTGAACCTCAGCCATGTTCATATAAATGGGCTTGGTTCCATCTTTTTTCATAACGACACCACTTCCTGTGCCGCCGCCAGCTATCAAAATCTTCATGCCAAAGTTACTAAAAGTTGCATAGCCAACCGATTTCTCAACCAGCGCCTTGGCTTTTGGTTGGATTTGATACAGTTTTTTGAGGGTGTCACTGCTTGTTTTGAGAATATCTTCACGTTGCTGGGCAACTGTCTTTTGAGCCCCAAAGGGATTGGAGAATTGGGCAAAAGCAGTGTTTTGGAGGCAAAAAATGCCAACAGCAGCGATTACTAGGGTGCGAATATATGGGCTCATTTTTTAACTTGTTGATTTTATTGGATATTTTATAATATAAGTCTTTTAGACAAGCTCAAGCATAGCAATAATCAGTCTTGGTTATCTACTTTTTGCAAGCTCTCTGCTACAATTCGAGGGCT
>CAILON010000171.1 GCA_903835865.1 uncultured beta proteobacterium | reverse complement strand
GGTCTACTCGCCTGCCTCGTAAACCGTTAGCTGATATTCATGGCAAACCAATGGTTGTACGCGTTGCTGAGCGTGCCATGCAGTCCGCAGCACAAAGCGTTATTGTTGCTACGGATTCGCCAGAGATTCAAGCGGCCTGTGATGAACATCGGATTGAATGCTTATTAACCCACAATGAGCACCCCACTGGGACCGACCGCATTGCTGAAATCGCCCAACAACTTAAACTGCCTGATAACGCCATAGTGGTCAATGTACAAGGTGATGAACCCTTAATTCCAGCGGAGCTCATTAATCAAGTAGCACAAGCTTTGGCAGATCACCCAGCGTGCGTTATCGCAACTGTTGCAGTAGCAATTGAAGATTCAGCGGAGATTGCAAACCCCAATGTCGTGAAAGTCGTTCTCAATCGCTCTGGCGAAGCGTTGTACTTCTCAAGAGCTGGCATTCCTGTTCTCAGGGATGCAGCAGCTACGGCAACTACCAAACACTTACGGCACCTTGGCATTTATGCTTATCGCGCAGATTTTTTGCAGGCTTACACCCGCCTTGAGCCAGCGCCCCCAGAACAAGCTGAGTCCCTAGAACAGTTGCGCGCCCTCTGGAACGGCTACCGCATTCAGGTCCACGTGGCCTCAGAAGCGCCTCCTGCAGGCGTAGACACCCAAGAGGACCTAGAACGCATTCGCTCAGGCTGGAACGCTTAAGGGCCCGTTTAAGCCCTGTTTTGGTACTCGGGGATAATCCTAGGAATACGTCGGCAGCTAGGCAGCAAAAATACAGGACAATCAAAAGTCTTCTAAGGGGAAAACAATGCGGTTAATTCTGCTCGGTGCACCAGGTGCTGGCAAAGGCACTCAAGCCCAGTTCATTTGCGAAAAATTTAGCATTCCACAAATCTCTACTGGCGATATGCTGCGCGCGGCCGTTAAAGCAGGCACAGAGCTTGGGATCGCCGCTAAAAAAATTATGGATGCTGGTGGCTTAGTATCTGACGACATCATTATTGGTCTCGTTAAAGATCGCCTCACTCAGCCCGATTGCAGTAAAGGCTATTTGTTCGACGGCTTCCCAAGAACCATTCCCCAAGCGCAGGCCATGAAAGATGCCGGCGTTCCAATTGATTATGTTTTAGAAATCGACGTGCCATTTGATGCCATTATCGATCGCATGAGCGGTCGTCGTGTTCACCCAGCCTCAGGTCGCACTTATCACGTTACATTCAACCCACCAAAAATCGCAGGCAAGGATGATGTGACTGGTGAAGCTTTGATTCAGCGCGATGATGACAAAGAAGAAACTGTGCGCAAGCGCTTACAAGTCTACAACGATCAAACCCGTCCATTGGTGGAATACTACTCAAGCTGGGCTACACAAAGCAGCCCTAGCGACAAAGTAAAAGCGCCGGCTTATCGCAAAGTAAATGGCACGGGTAACGTTGACGACATCACCAACTCCATCTTCGTGGTTTTAAAATAAATTGGCAGCAAAAAAAGCCTTAATTATTGGCATCACAGGCCAAGATGGTGCTTACTTAGCAAAGCACTTACTCGGTAAAG
>CAILON010000170.1 GCA_903835865.1 uncultured beta proteobacterium | reverse complement strand
TGCCGTCATTGCAATTTTGGCACCTTTATTGGCCTGCTCTTCAATGGCTACTGGCGCGGTCATAGAGATCTTTTCACTAACTTGATTCTGTCCAAAGATATAGGCTGCAATTAAACGAAAGCCTTGATTGGAAGCTTCATCTAAATCTCCATCGACCTTGACCTCAGCAAGAATCATCGGCGCATACATCCTTAGCTCAAAAGGTTCCGTTTTTTCCAATACCGTATATTTCGGTTCTTCAATAGCCATAGCCGCTCCAGAAAACAGTTGTGCCACGAAAAAGAATAGTAATAAAAGATGCTTGATGATGATCTTTCTTAAGGGAACCATGCTACCAGTGAGATTGAATTTTGTAAGCTTCAGAGCTATATGCCAATGAGGCAGTAGCGCCAATCGGTAGGGTCAATTTATCAAGCTGATGCCCAAAAGGCAGGTCCGTCAGGATTGGAATGGAATTTGGTAAACGCTTACGAATTGCCTCAATAGCACTTTCCAAACTGTATCCACGGTCATTATCGTAAAGACGGTATGCAGAAAAGCTTCCCAATAGGATGGCCCCTTGATTTGCCAAAATACCCGCATCTAATAACTGCATTAGCATTCTTTCGATGCGATACGGATGTTCATTCACATCTTCTAGAAAGAGAATACCGCTCTGAGTTTGCTCTGCGCTCGGCAAATAGGGTGTGCCGATCAAACTAGCTACTACCGTTAAATTACCGCCCCACAACATCCCCGAAATTGACTTGCTATCTGCGCCTCCCAAGAAAGACTGGGGGGCAATTACCTCGCAATCTAGCTTACGTTGATCAACGGCCGCTTGAAAATATTTCCACATCCATTCATTCGGCAGAACTACATTACCCTTATCATCTAATCGACCAAAGTCATAATTCAACATCGGACCAGACAAGGTAATTGCTCCAGTCTTAGCTAATAAGCCCAACTCAAATGCTGTGAAATCGCTGTGTCCGCAAATTTGCAAACCATGCTGAATGGCTTTTGCAATCGCCTCCCATTCAATCTGAGGCAGCAGGCGATGAATTCCATAACCACCACGCATGGCCATTACTAAATTTTGCTTGGGCTGCTTGGCAAGCCCATTGAGCTCAATCAAGCGCTCTTCATCTGTTCCAGCAAAACGCTCAAAAACACGCTCTACACAAGATGCATTTTGCACGTCAACACCATGAGCACTGAGCCACTCAATGCCTGCTGAAGGACTCTTGGGATCTAAGCTAGCCCCAGAAGGAGCAATCAGGTGAATGGATTTCAACGTCGCTCCTTAAAGAAGGTTTTTAGCAATTGGCCGCATTCTTCAGCCATGATGCCACCATTGACAATCGTCTGATGATTAATTTGCTTTGAGGAGAACACATCCATCACACTTCCCGCTGCGCCTGTCTTGGGGTCCGGAGCCCCATACACAATACGATCTACTCTCGCATGCAATATGGCACCGGCACACATTGTGCATGGCTCAAGGGTCACATATAAAGTAGTTCCTGGTAAGCGATAATTTTGCTCAGCCAGAGCAGCCTGCCTTAATGCCAACATTTCTGCATGGGCACTAGGATCATGATTAGTGATGGGCTTATTAAACCCTTTGGAAATTACCTGACCATCGCGAACAAGAATTGCCCCTACTGGAACCTCGCCGGCAAGAGCAGCTAATTGAGCCTGCTCTAAAGCCTGCTTCATAAATTGGCGATCAAGCTCTGCTTGCATGATCTATTAGCGGTTTACATCCGCCCAACAATTGGGGGTTTCATAAAGACGGATTGCAGAAAGTTCGAGACGACCACCAAAAGCCTGCTGAAAGATGGGCTGCAAAATAGCAAAGGCGGCATTCGCCAAATTTTCCACGGTAGGAACATGCTCCATGATGACGGTTTTGTGATTAGGCAAAGTCCCTAAGAAATCAACCAGACCCTTATCTTCTCTAGCCACCAAAAATGCGTGATCCCAAGGCTCAACTACATACTGATTGGTTAGACGCTTAATGTCGCCAAAGTCTAGAACCATGCCGTCATCTGCTTTTCCTGGATGATCAGCTACCTCGCCCGTCAAAGTCACCTCAATGGCATAGCGATGACCATGCAAATGACGGCATTGCCCATCATGATTCGGAATGCGATGCCCAGAATCAAATTCAAGGCGACGGGTAATAGAAATTTCGGGTTGTTTTGTGCTCATCTTCGGTTATTTATTATTTCTGGCAATTGCCAAATTATCGAATGCCAATCAGTTTATGAGATTGAAGACTTAGTCGCCAGAGCGGTCGCTTTTGGCACAGCCCCACAGCTAATTCAGTATTGCTTTTAAGATCAGGGCCATCCATTGGCTGCAAGTAACGATGGCGATAATCCATCTTCTCAAAACGCGCCAATAAAGTTTCTAAGGCGCTATGGTCTGGCTGTGGAACTACCAACTTCAACTCATCTGCTTGTAAAACAATTAACTCGGAGCCCGCCTTAGGGCTGACACAAACCCAATCCACTCCTTTTGGAACTTTGATAGTGCCATTCGTTTCAATGGCCACCTCAAATCCTTTGCGGTGTAGAGCAAATATAAGAGCCTCATCTAATTGCAAAAGAGGCTCACCTCCAGTAAAAACAACATAACGCTGTTGTGGGCCTGCTGAGGTACTATTCCAAGCTGACTCGATTGCCTCTGCTAGTAATGGTGCGTTCTCAAACTTACCGCCGCCAAAACCATCGCTTCCAACAAAGTCGGTGTCGCAAAATTTGCAGATTGCATTAGCGCGATCTTCCTCTCGCCCGCTCCATAAATTGCAGCCCGCAAAACGGCAAAATACTGCGGCCCTCCCAGAGTGGGTTCCTTCGCCTTGCAACGTGGGGAAAAGTTCTTTAACGGTATACATAGTAATGCGCATATTTTAAGCGCTTTACTGAAGCAGTTCACTTACTTCCAGGAGACCAGCTCCCACTCAAGATAGTCTTCCCAGTAGGCATTGAACCAAAAAACACCCCGAGTGATGTAACGCCCGAAGGATCGACGGACTACCCAACGACCTACTTCTGGGGATAACCAGACATCTTCTTGACGATAGTTCCCCACTCTAAAAACATCGTTACTCTCAAAATAAGGATTTTCGTTATGGTATTTGAGGACGGTAAATTGACCTGCGGGCACAGAAATTCTCTCCCAATTGACTGCTTCGCTCACCAAGCCCCAATAATAATCCCCATCTGGATAACCTAATACTTGGTAACGTGTGCGATAAAAATGAGACCAATCTGGTGCGAGTTTTTCAGGCCATAAGGGCAAAGCCTGCTTAAATCGTTGTGGCGGATTCCATTGCGGATCTTGCAATACATAACCCCATGACTCTTGAATTTCATCGGGTAAAGGACCAGCCTTAAGACCACTGCGCTGTATCCGAATTTGTGGACTAATGGAAACAATAGTCTCTGTGACAATATCAACCATATCCTGATTAAAAACATTACGTACTTGATACACCCACTGCTGACCTACCTGAGGTGGGCGCATCGTAGGTGTAACAATCGGCGCAGGAATAGCAATAGAGCTTGGGTAAGGTTGCGAAGATATGCAAGCGCCGAGTAGCATCGGCAAAAAAATTGAAAATAATATACGCAACATTTTTATTTATAAGCAGTTAACTGCCACTGGTAACTATCTTCAAGAATAGGAACCCCTACTTGACCCTGAATCATATAAGAGCCAGAACATTCGCGCGCTACCCATCGCCCAATACTTGGTGCGAACCAAAGCGTTTCCTTGCGAATACAGTTAGTCTTATTGTCATCATCACTTTCAAAGTTAATTAAGTTTTGATAACGCAAAGATAAGAATGTTCCAGCGGGAACTGTAATTTGCTCCCACCCATGAGCACTCATATACTCCTGCCAGTTATATAAGGAGCTTGGATAGCCCGCTAAGGCATATTTGGTAATGAATTGCTTACCCCAACTGGACGTAAGCTCCT
Source organism: uncultured beta proteobacterium (assembly GCA_903835865.1). Taxonomy (GTDB): domain Bacteria; phylum Pseudomonadota; class Gammaproteobacteria; order Burkholderiales; family Burkholderiaceae; genus Polynucleobacter. The sequence continues at coordinate 2,408 of CAILON010000170.1, read as the reverse complement.
GAGGCCAAAGTGGAATTGGTGGATTAAAAGTCACTGTTCGCGCCCAATGCGGGTCTGTAATCACCGTCCCCCAGGGTCCCTGAACCTCATTGGATAATCTTCCATTCCCTACATCGGTACGCTCAATCACTATCGTTGAGCCAATACTTGCTACTCGATCAGTCACCAAGCCAAGTGTTTTCCCATTAAATACATTGCGCTGTATATAGGTCCACTCCTGACCCACTTGTGGGGTGCGAACTGACGGCGTAGGTTGTGGCTGAGCAACAGGCGTACCCCGTTCATACCCCAGCGGAACACCGCAAGCTACTGGAGTTAACGCCACTGAAGCGATAAAGGTACGGCGAGATACTTTCATAGGTCAGCTTCCAGAATAATTCAATTGAATAATGCTTAGTCTACACCTAGCAAACTTAACTCTTCGCTGGTAAAGCCTGCTTGCTTTCGTCCTTCTAGATTAAAGGGGCCTCTTAATATAGGGGCTCGATACTTTCTAGCCAATTCTTTATAGGTAGAAATGGCAGAAAGATTATCTTGCTCGCAGAGAAAATTGAACCACTTGTTTCCAATGGATACATGACCAATTTCATCTCTCAGAATAATTTCTAATATCTCTACCACTTTGCTATCTTTAATTTGTTTAAAACGGTCGCGTATTGCAGGAACCGCATCTAAACCTCTAGCCTCCATAGTCCTGGGTACTAGAGCCATCCTTGCAATCACCTCATCTGAAGTTCTCTCAACCATTTCCCAAAGACTGTTGTGCGCTGGAAAATCTCCATAGGCAACCCCTAGAGACTGCAAGTGCGCTTCAATTAAGCTGAAATGATAGGCCTCTTCCTTGGCTACACTTAACCAATCTGCATAGTATTGCTTTGGCATATTCGGAAACCGCCAGATGGCATCCAAGGCCAAATTGATGGCATTAAATTCAATATGGGCAAGAGAGTGTAATAAGGACACTCTTCCCTCGGGATTGGCCATCGATCTCTTGGGAACACTTAAGGGAGGAATAAGCTCTGGCTTTTGCGGTCTTCCAGGAAGAGCCTTATCACCTGAATAAATTACATCAGAAACATTGAGATCAATACGCTGCTGTTGGTATTGATCAAATAGATCCTGAACGCGCGCCACCTTTATTTTGGGGTCAGTCGCTGCCAATATTTCGAGGGCGGTTTGACGTAATTCAAGCACTTAATGCGTAAACCGAACTTGGCTTATTCCCACTCAATCGTTGCCGGGGGTTTACCACTGATGTCATAAACCACACGATTAATACCGCGTACTTCATTGATGATGCGATTGGAGACTTTACCCAATAATTCATGCGGTAAATGCGCCCAATGTGCGGTCATAAAGTCTTGTGTTTGGACTGCCCTGAGAGCTACAACGTATTCATAAGTGCGGCCATCACCCATCACGCCTACAGATTTCACAGGCAAGAAAACTGCAAAAGCCTGACTAGTTAAGTCATACCAAGACTTTTGACTTACTTCATCGATCGTATCGCGTAATTCTTCAATAAAGATTGCATCGGCTCGCTGAAGTAAGTAAGCAAACTCTAGTTTCACTTCGCCCAAGATACGCACGCCCAATCCTGGACCTGGGAAGGGATGGCGATAAACCATCTCTTTTGGTAGGCCCAAAGCAACACCTAGTTCGCGCACCTCATCTTTAAAGAGCTCACGTAGGGGCTCAAGTAATTTGAGATGCATATCTTCTGGTAAGCCACCGACATTATGGTGACTCTTGATGGTGTGTGCGCCCTTCTTGCCTTTGCCTGCTGACTCAATAACATCAGGATAGATGGTGCCTTGTGCAAGCCATTTAGCATTTTTAATCTTGCCAGACTCGCTTTGAAAAATTTCAACAAACTCTTTACCAATAATTTTGCGCTTTGCTTCAGGGTCAGATACGCCGGCCAACTTGGACATAAATGTTTCTGCAGCATCTACCCGAATAACTTTGACGCCAAGGTTGCGAGCAAACATTTCCATGACCATATCGCCTTCATTGAGGCGAAGAAGACCATGGTCTACAAATACACAAGTCAACTGATCGCCAATAGCGCGATGAATTAATGCAGCAGCAACGCTGGAGTCAACCCCCCCAGATAAGCCCAGAATGACCTCATCATCGCCAACCTGCTTACGAATATTTTCAACCGCCTCACTGATGTAGTCACCCATGACCCAATCAGGCTTGCACTTACAAATCTCATGCACAAAGCGCTCAATGATTGCAGTACCTTGAATGGTGTGCGTTACTTCTGGATGAAATTGGAAGGCATAAAAGCGACGATCTTCATCTGCCATTCCAGCTATTGGGCAAGATTCTGTAGAAGCCATCAACTTAAAGGAAGGCGGCAGAGCGGTTACAGAATCACCGTGACTCATCCACACCTTCAG
>CAILON010000169.1 GCA_903835865.1 uncultured beta proteobacterium | reverse complement strand
GCAACCAAAGTCTTTTTCTTGATATGCTTTTTCTCGACGTACTTCTTCATGCCAGCAATGGCTAGGGCGCCAGCAGGCTCAAGAATGCTGCGGGTATCTGTAAAGACATCGTTGATTGCGGCACAGATCTCATCGGTATCTACGGTGATGATTTCATCAACCACCTTTTTACAGATCCGAAATGTTTCTTTGCCGACTAATTTCACGGCAGTACCATCAGAGAACAAGCCCACATCTTTCATTTCAATACGCTTGTTGGCTTTGAGTGAGCGATTCATTGCATCAGAGTCAGACGCCTGCACACCAATGACTTTGGTCTTGGGGCTGACTGCTTTAACGTACTCGCCAATTCCAGAAATCAGTCCACCACCACCAATGGCCACAAACACAGCGTCAATGGGTTCTTGGTATTGCTGAAAAATTTCTAGAGCAATGGTTCCTTGACCGGCAATAACATCTGGATCGTCAAAGGGATGAACAAAGGTCAAACCCCTTTTCTTTTCTAAAAGCTCTGAATATTTAAAGGCGTCGCTATAAGAGTCCCCGTGCAGAATGACCTCAACCCATGAACCTCCGCGAGCCTTGACCGCATCGATCTTGAGGCTCGGGGTGGTCACTGGCATCACAATGACAGCCTTGCACTTCATTTTGGCGGCGGATAAGGCAACACCTTGAGCATGATTGCCGGCTGAGGCAGATATCACCCCGCGTTTAAGGGCTTCCGGGCTTAAATGAGCCATTTTGTTGTAGGCACCACGTAATTTGAAGGAGAAAACCGGCTGGTTATCCTCCCTTTTCAGTAATACCTGGTTGCCTAAGCGCTTGCTGAGTTCCGGGGCGAGTTGGAGCTCAGTTTCTCTGGCTACGTCATAGACGCGAGCCGATAAAATTTTCTTTAAATAGTTCGTTGCCATCCAATGAGCGTACCACGGATGGCTCCTAAGCCCTTAGATTTGCAAGGGTTTATGTCTTTAGTCAACATCTTTCCTTGATTCCTGCCACTATCAGCTTTGCTCTATTAAAATGCTTATTTATCAAATATGTCGCTATGAATGCTCCATTGGCTTTGAACCAGTTGTTGGACGCTGAAGCGGGTTCGCCCCGTTTGCGTGAAATTCCCTACAACTACACCTCTTTTTCTGACCGAGAAATTGTAATTCGCTTGTTGGGCGAGGAGTCTTGGCGCGTTCTGAATAAATTGCGTGGTGTTCGCCGTACGGGTCGTTCTGCACGCATGTTGTTTGAAATCTTGGGTGATATCTGGGTCGTTCAACGCAACCCCTTCTTGCAAGATGACTTGCTGGACAGCGTAAAACGTCGCCAACAATTAGTTGATGCTCTATGGCATCGTTTGGGCGAGGTAAAGAAACGCAATATTGGCGAATCTGCTGAGCAAGTAGAAATTTTATTAAGTGCAGCTTATCGCGCGATTGAAAATTTTGAGAACGGCTTTAAAGAAGTTGAACAGATTCGTAAGCGTGCTCTCAAAGAGTTAGGTCGTCATACTGCTGCCGACAATATTTGTTTCGATGGCGTATCGCGTGCTGCGCATGTGACTGATGCCACTGACTGGCGCGTCGAGTTTCCCTTAGTTGTTTTAAAGCCTGATTACGAATCTGAAATTCCAGGTTTAGTAAAAGCTTGCGTTGAATTAGGTCTTACGATTATTCCTCGTGGAGGCGGCACAGGCTATACGGGCGGCGCTATTCCTCTCTATGCATTATCAGCAGTGATTAACACTGAGAAGCTAGAAAATATTGGTGGCGTGAAGAGTACACGCCTACCTGGTGTTGATCATGAAGTCTCCACTATTTTTACTGGCGCAGGCGTAGTAACAAGACGCGTCTCAGATGCTGCTGAGCATGCTGGGCTTGTATTTGCGGTTGATCCCACTTCTGCTGATGCAAGTTGTATCGGTGGCAATATTGCCATGAATGCTGGTGGTAAAAAAGCCGTTCTTTGGGGCACCGCTTTAGATAACTTGGCCAGCTGGCGCATGGTGGATCCCCAGGGAAATTGGTTAGACGTAGTACGTCTTGATCATAATTTGGGAAAAATTCACGAAGTTGAAAAAGTACGCTTTCAGTTGACTTGGTCAGATGGTTCAAGTGAGCCAGGCGAACGTATTCTGAAAACAGAATTACTCGAAGTAGAAGGCAAACGTTTTCGCAAAGAAGGTTTGGGTAAGGACGTAACTGATAAGTTTTTATCGGGTTTGCCAGGCGTACAAAAAGAAGGTTGTGATGGCTTAATTACGAGCGCAACCTGGATATTGCATCGCATGCCCAAATATATGCGTACTGTTTGCCTAGAGTTCTTTGGTCAGGCGCGTGAAGCTATTCCTAGTATTGTGGAAATCAAGGCTTACCTTGATGGCTTAAGCAAGCAGGGCGGCCCTATCTTGGCTGGCCTAGAGCATTTAGATGACCGTTATTTAAAAGCAGTAGGTTATTCGACCAAATCCAAGCGCAATAGCTTGCCTAAGATGGTGTTGCTTGGTGATATTGCTGGTGATGATGAGCAGGCTGTGGCAGCCGCGACTAGTGAAGTCGTGCGCATGGCTAATAATCGGGTGGGCGAAGGCTTTGTAGCGGTTAGTGCGGAAGCGCGCAAAAAGTTTTGGTTAGATCGTGCACGTACTGCAGCGATTGCTCGTCATACCAATGCTTTTAAGATTAATGAAGATGTGGT
>CAILON010000168.1 GCA_903835865.1 uncultured beta proteobacterium | reverse complement strand
TGTGGAAAATAAAACGGGAGCCGCAGGTAATGTGGCAGCAGGCTATGTAGCAGGAGTCGAAGATGATCACACGATTCTGATTGCACAAAATGCCATAGCGATCAGCGCGTCCTTTTATCCCAAACTCTCATACAGCCTTAAGAAAGATTTGAAGCCAGTTAGTCAAGTGACATCAATGCCTCTGGTAGTGATTGTTAACAACAATCTGCCTGTTAAAAATCTCAAAGAGTTAATCGAGTATGCGAAACAAAGGCCCAATGAGCTGAACTTTAGTTCTGCAGGCATTGGCAATGCGGATCATATGGCAGGCGAACTCTTAAATGCCCGAGCTGGCATCACCATGACCCATGTACCTTTTACTAGTGGAGCACTTGCCCTCAACGCCTTGATCGCAGGCGATGTGCAAATGTATTTACCTGGTCTGCCAGTCAGCCTACCTAATATCAAAGCAGGTAAAGTAAAAGCGTTAGCAGTAACTACCAACAAGCGCGCGTCCGCATTACCCGATGTCCCAACAGTTGCAGAGGCTGCTATCCCTGGCTATTCATTGCCGCTCTGGTATGGCATTTTTGCCAATCAAAGCATGTCAGATGCCAATATGAAGAAGCTGGCAAACGATATCAATAAGGCAATTAAATCACCTGATATCCAAAATAAGATCGGCTCAAGCGGAATTGATTTGGTAGGTAGCTCGCCTGATGCTTTTAAGGCCTTTGTCAATAATGAAACAGAGCTCTGGGCCCAAACCATTAAAGCCAGAAACCTCAAGCCCGATTAAGAGTGGATGTCTAAAAATTTCTCGATCTAATCACTGAATCACTTGATAAGTAGTGATGTCACCTATCGGGAAGGATGTCGCTGCTTTAGCATCAAGATCATGAGACATCAGATCAAACTTCTTGATATTCAAGCTCTTAAAATTTCGTACGTAATAGATGAGATTTTTGGCATCAGCAACACTACTGACTTGCGTGTACTCCCAGCCGCTGACTCCACCAGCATAGGGGTCACCAGGGGGAATCATGACTGAGCCAGGCGGGATATCAAACATATTCAAAATTCTCCAGGTCAACTCCACTTTTGGTAGGTCAGATGCATATTGAGTGGCCGCAGCTGAATATTCAAAGGCCCTCAAAAATCTACTTGGACTCAAAAAATCACCTGGCAAGCCATGCAGACCGCTGCCTGAGCTTGGAGGAGCAAATGTTTCACCGTCAACCGTGATCGGATCCTTTTCGAGTGGGGATAGATTTATATAATTACCGATATTGATCAATTGCCATGGCATTGGTGGATCGTTTGTCATAACACCAATTGGATTATCAGTAATGACCAACTCTCCTTTTAAATATTCAACCACAATGCTCTTGCCTTGTATGTCATGTACTGTCATATGGCACTTCACGACCCCATTCCATGCTTTTAGAATTGAGCTATTTACAAATATTTTTGCAAACCCTGCCTTTACTTCCTCTACGGTAGCAAAGTTACTGAGCGCATAGTTCAGCATCTGATAAGAAGCAATACTGTTTTTTCCATCCGTACCCACTGGCTTTTGGTAGTCGGCAGAATTTGGCAGATTCAACAAGCCTGCACTAAGGCCTTTTTCATTCATGCCGTCCAGCAGAATGTCTAGGCCAAGTACATTAATACCAATGACGGCATATTTACCCACCCAATTTAAGCCACTACCTGGAACGCTATCAGGCCCTACACCGGGATAGCTAAAGTTACGTGGAAGCAGCATTAAGGCTTCCTGTAAATCCCGACCAAACTCTGTGGTTCTCCCGTAAACATAACTTCCATCTTTTTCTTTTAAAGTAAAGCTAGTACACATAGGTTCTCCAATAGCAGGCAAATAGCAAAGGTAAGTAAGGATCAATTGTATCTAGGAAAAAGCTAGCCTAAAAGATGATTTTTCTTAGATTTAGTAGCTAGAAAACCTTAATTTTGGCAACAAAGATTGGAAACTTGCATTTCCGCTCTGAGACCTCTCCAGAAGATGTATAGTGGAATTTAGGAACGAAGAGTCCATCGGAAATGATCCGTAGAAAACTGTATTTTTGATCTTATAGCTGACCTCAAAGGAGACTTATAGTGAAATTCTTGAAATACCTATTTATTACAGCCGCGCTCATGCCCGTGATTGGCCACTCACAAACTACTGCGCCTAAAGCTGCTTCTTTTTCATCAATGGATGCCAATAAGGATCAGATTGTTAGTAAAGATGAAGCGCAAAAGGCAGGTATGCCCGATACAGTGTTCAAAAAAATTGATAAGGATGGCAATAACCAAATCACTAGCGCTGAGTCAAATGCCTATCGCGCTCAAAATAAATCAATTGATGCAATCGATAGCGATAAAGACAAGAAAATTAGTAAAGCGGAAGCTGTTAAATTAGGAATGTCTGAGCAAGAATTTAGAATTCTGGATAAAGATAATAGCGGCTATATTACTCAGGCCGAATGGGATACGGGTGATTGGATTATTTGGTAATACCTAGGATCCACCTGAAATCCACAAACCCCAACTAGAGATAGTTGGGGTTTTCTCTTTTCTATTTGAGATGAATTTCAAATACTATAAACATTACGCATGTAAGTACGCTTAATGCGATCTATATCAAGCTCTAGTCACTTGAAAAGACTAGTATGTTAGATGACCTATAAATCCTACAGCTGCTTTATTAGTGGAAAAGAAAAGATATGGCGCGGTTTATCCAATCGAGAACAGCAAATTTTGGAATCCGTCTTAATGCATAGTGCTAGCACCCATCAGCGCGTCTCTGATTTACTGAAACTTCGGCAGCTAGGCTCCCAGGCAACGCTTCATACTGCATTAATGAAGTTAAAAAAAGCTCATTTTTTGAACCTCACTGCCGATACATTAGATGGTCGAGTTAAATTTGTATCACTCACGCCAAAAGGCGCTGCCTTATTTAAGAGCCTGGATAAGTTGATCGTTTTTTGCGCAAGAAAATAGTAAATCAGGAATTCAAAAAGATTTAATAAAAGTAAAATTTCTTAAGCTTATATATATGAAAAAACTTTGTATCTTTATTGCCTTAATGCTTTTAACCAGCACTTCATATGCCAATCGGCAACTAGCTGTCCGTAATGGCTGCATGGGTTGCCATGCGGATACTGAATATGACGCTCCCTCCTGGCCCAAACTTGCCGCAAAATATGAGCGCTACAGAGGCCAAGCAGATGCAGCCCGTCTCCAAGGTGAAAAATTGATAAAAGGTAAAGCATTCAAGAGTATCAAAGCGCATCGCAAATTAACACCCACAAATGCTACGGATCTCATGCAATGGATTATTGATGGCTCTGATTGATTGGCTTTAGGGCCTTAAAAACTTTCTATAAATGTCGATCACCTGATTTGGCTGCTCTAGCATCAGTAGATGGGCCGCATTAGAAAATGTATAGGCTTTCGAATTAGGAAAGCGATTTTTGAGTAGCGGTAGTCCTGCAATATCAAAGATGCCATCCTGCTTACCCCACAGAATAAGTGTCTTGGGAGATTGAGTTGGTTGACGATCCAAGATGGCACCATAAAAACTGACGATATCCCAAACCTGCTGATAGTGGCGATTATTCACTACATACTCTTTAACCAATTGTGACTTTACAGCCTCATCAATCATGGGAGGCCTGAAGAACAATAAGCGCATCTCTAAATCGAATTGCTCATTGCTAATAGGAATAAAAGGATTGACCCCTTGGAAGATGGATTGTTTTACTTGAGGACTCCAAGTGGTGATTCCCAATGGTGCGCCAATGAACGCTAGTGATTTAATTTCCTTGGGGTATTGATTGGCATATAAAGAGGCAATTGCACCCCCCATTGAGCTACCCGCAATATGAAATGCTCCGCCACCATTACGTTCCATCAGCTGATGCAAAATTTTGACTTGTGTCTCAAGTGGGTAGACCGTTACCTCATAACCAGTGCTAGCCCCATACCCAGGTAAATCAGGTGCAATGACATCAAACCCACTGATGGCTAATGCACATCCCACCTCTAACCACTGCTCCTTTTGCGCAAATAAACCATGCAACAAAAGAATAGGTTCGCCCTTACCCCCTTCTAAATAGCTGATGACCCCACCGTCAATTGCCACCGTTTTCGCAACCAATGGGCAGGCCAGATTTGAATTCTGGCTATAAGCGCAAGTACAAGAAAGAACGATTAATACGGAGACTATGAACTTTGCCAGATAAGGCATAACGTCTTTCGATTGAGAAAACGAGCTATAAGCACGAAAATGAGTCATGTTTAACTATAGCGCCTATCTAGCCAATCCTCAATTACTAGGGCAGTAAATGCAAATATGGAGATAATGTTGGAAGCCTTCCCTATCAAGCCAATACATTACGAATAATGACTCACTTTATTACTAACCCACCTGAGATGATCCTTCTCATTCGGATGCTAGTCATCTCTACTGGGGTGAGTTTAATTTGCTTATACCTAGTCCAGAAATATTGCACTTGGTTGAGTCTTCGAGATGGGGGAATTTTTGGCACTATTTTTGCCAACACCATGCCCACCTTAGTAGGATTCATATTTGCTTTTGTCACGGTAGCCGCATGGCAAAACCATAACTCTGTTAGCGACAATGTTTCAAAAGAGGCACATGCACTATTTGATCTATACCAAATCCTAGGAGCCTACCCTAGTGAAACCAAAAGAATTGGCCAGGCAGAGATCGTTAGTTACACGCAAGCAGTCATTAATCAAGAATGGCCGAATCTTGCTAACGGTGAAATGGATGTAGAAACTTTTAAAAAACTAGAGCATATCAATGCGCTATTTATGACCCATAAGGTGTCTAACTATAATGAAGTAGCTATTCATAACGAAGGCTTACGTTTAGTCTCCGCCTATAGAGACTTACGCAGAGGTCGATTTGAAAATGCCATTTCTTTCGTGGGCAATCCCCTGTGGGGAGCCCTTGTTTTATCGGCATTATTTCTTATTTTGTTTTCAGCTTTCTTTAAAACAAGGAATATACGCATTCATGCTGTCATGATGTCCTTAGTAGGAGGGTCACTTGGGGTGATGTTCTTCCTCTTAGCCCTCTACGACAATCCATTTAGTGGGCCTGGCGCAATTAAGTCCACTCCATTCCAAAAGACGCTGGAATCTATTGCCATTGTTCAAAAACAGTAAAGCAATGGAGATCCAAAATGCAAAAAACCTGATACAAAGATCAGGTTGATTATTTGGTAGACATCACTGCAGTACTTATCTCTGTAGCTTGGTCTTTGTTTGCCAGTATTCCGCTGGCGGGATCTACCCCTATCTCACCAGTCAGTCTCTGGCGGTTAACTACGAATTTCTTTTGAGGAGATGGGCATCCGTGACAATTGCCTATTGGTTCTAGCTCCACCTCCTTGGTCAGAACAAGTCCCGACCAGAAGTAACACTATATCTGAATGATCTCTAAAAGTCAAGTAATTTAGTCAAGTATTTAACTGTTTAAATTCAATCACTTAGGAAGTGACCCTTTACTAGGCAGCTGCTTACGTCACTTACTTGGGCGCTTTGCATCAATCTACGTTTTTACTTCTTTGATATTTTATTTGGTAAACATTGGCTCACATTCGTTAATCGAAAATATCGATCAATATTATCAAATCTATTTATTAGACAAATAATAACTTTACCTTGAAAATAACATCAGTAATCAGTTCCTTATCAACTTATTCAAACACCCAAAGGATCAACATGTCTCTCATTAATACAGCGGTTCAACCATTCCAAGCCCAAGCATTTCATAATGGCAAATTCGTTACCATTTCCGATGAAACTCTTAAGGGCCATTGGTCAGTTTTGATTTTTATGCCAGCAGCATTTACTTTTAACTGCCCAACAGAAATTGAAGATGCCGCAGATAACTATCCTGAATTCCAAAAAATGGGTGCTGAAGTTTATATCATCACAACCGATACTCATTTCTCCCATAAAGTTTGGCATGAGACTTCACCCGCTGTAGGTAAAGCGAAGTTTCCATTGGTAGGCGATCCTACACATACATTAACAAATGCTTTTGATGTGCATATCCCTGAAGAAGGCCTTGCATTGCGCGGCACATTCATCATCAATCCAGAAGGCATTATTAAGACTGCAGAAATTCACTCTAATGAAATCGCTCGTGACGTTTCTGAGACATTGCGTAAGCTCAAGGCAGCGCAATACACAGCAGCCCATCCAGGTGAAGTATGCCCAGCTAAATGGAAAGAAGGTGCAGCTACTTTGACACCATCTTTAGACCTTGTAGGCAAGATCTAATCGATCTCTAGTTATCCATAGACTCTCTTCGGAGAGTCTATTGGAGAGGATCGCATCCTGCCCAATAGACTCACCCAATTTATAACAAGGAATTTATCGTGTTAGACAGTAATATCAAAACACAATTGAAGGCTTATTTCGAAAAGATCGTTAGCCCTATCCTTTTGACTGCCTCCCTCGATGAGAGCGAAAATTCTGCTCAAATGCTTGAACTCTTAAATGAAGTTGCCGAGCAATCAGGCAAGATAAACGTATTAAGTAACGGTACATCCTCGAGAACCCCTAGCTTTACCGTTGGTAAAGCAGATGAAGTTGCACGTATCACATTTTCTGGTCTTCCAATGGGTCATGAGATGACTTCATTCATCTTAGCTATTTTGCAAGCCAGCGGTTATCCACCAAAAGTCGAACAAGACATCATTGAACGCATTCGTGGCGTTGATGGCAAATTGCATTTTCAGACCTTTATTTCCCTGTCTTGCCACAACTGTCCTGATGTAGTTCAAGCCCTCAATTTAATGGCAGCCCTTAATCCCAATATTGAACATGAAATGATTGATGGCGCACTATTCCAAGGCTTGGTTGAGGAATATCAAATCATGGCAGTACCTACAGTCATCCTGAATGGCCAAGTCTTTGGTCAAGGACGCACTACTGTAGAAGAAATTATTGCTAAGTTAGATAGCAATAGCCCCCAAAAGGATGCGGCAAAGTTTAACGCCAAGGAAGCCTTTGATATGTTGGTGGTTGGGGGCGGTCCCGCAGGCGCATCTGCTGCCATCTATGCAGCACGCAAAGGAATTCGTACTGGAATTCTGGCTGAGCGTTTTGGCGGCCAATTAATGGACACACTCGGAATCGAGAACTTCATTTCTGTAAAAGAAACTGAAGGACCAAAGCTAGTTCAGGCCTTAGAGCAGCATGTCAAAACCTATGAAGTCGATATTATGAATTTGCAACGCGCTACTGCATTGCGTAAGTCTGATAACGGCATTGAAGTTGAATTAGCCAATGGCGCCATTCTCAAAAGCAAGTCTGTGATTATTAGCACGGGCGCTCGCTGGAGAGAGATGAATGTTCCTGGTGAACAAGAGTATCGCAATAAAGGTGTGGCTTACTGCCCGCATTGCGATGGTCCGCTCTTCAAAGGTAAACGGGTTGCTGTCATTGGAGGCGGTAATTCAGGGGTAGAGGCTGCCATAGATTTGGCCGGTATTGTTAGCCATGTGACGCTCATTGAGTTTGATAGTCAATTGCGTGCTGATGCTGTATTACAAACCAAATTGTCTAGTCTGAACAACATTTCTATCATTAAGAGCGCCCTCACCAAGCAAGTGCTAGGTGATGGTGCAAAAGTAAATAGCCTGATCTATCAAGACCGCACCAGCAGTACGGAACACACCATTGAGCTCGAAGGCATCTTTGTGCAAATTGGTTTACTTCCCAATACTGATTGGCTAAAGGGCACCGTTGAACTCTCCAAACACGGCGAAGTCATTGTTAATGCCAGAGGAGAAACCTCATTGCCGGGCGTATTTGCAGCAGGCGACTGTACAACTGTGCCTTATAAGCAAATCATTATCGCCATGGGCGAAGGTGCTAAAGCCTCCTTGGGAGCATTTGATTACCTGATTCGCTCATCCGTTCCCGAGACCGAAAAGGCAGTCACCGCTTAAGCCTTGAGCGTTTTTGCCCTAGC
>CAILON010000167.1 GCA_903835865.1 uncultured beta proteobacterium | reverse complement strand
TCGGTCAGCATAAAGTCTAAGGGCTCATCGTGTGTTTGAGTCTGCCATTGAGTATCGTCTAACTGTTGCCAATCAAACCCTACGCCGATACAAAGTAAGCTAGGTTTAGCTTTACGCAATTGGGTTAGCGTGCGGTCAAAGTAGCCACCCCCATAGCCAAGACGCCAATAATGGTTTTTGCTACCCACTTTGGATTGGGACCAGCCCACACAGGGGATGAGAATGCAATCGGGAATAAATTGGCCGCGTTGTGTGTTCTTTGGATCAGGCTCCGGAACATGATGCTTGCTTGAAATGAGTACATCGCCTTCTTCCCAGGCATAAAACTCAAGATGTTTATCGGGGCGCGCAAAAGGAAGCGCTAATTGGCGCCCGCTGTTGCCAGAAACCCAGGATAAGAGTGTAGGACGCAGATCTGGCTCATTTTGAATGGGAATGTACAGCGCAATAGATGATGGGTTTTGTTTCCCCAAGAATTGACTAAGCTCTGCAGTAAGCTTATTAAGACTTGCTGCATAGCTTTCACCTGCAGCAAAATGCATTCTTTGCGTTAACAGATCTTGGCGTAAATTTTTTAGCGAATTACCGTGCATACCAGGCATTATCAGGCGAAAATTAAGAGATATAGTAAAAAGTAATTATGTATAAGGCTAGATAGTGAAAAAGAAGTTTGATATTCGAATGACTAGGCGTCGCAAGCTAGCTGGAGTGTTGTTTTCCGGCTTGCTTTTCCTTGCGCCCAATACTTTTGCTGAAAAAGTTAAAAAACCTAATCTTCCGAAGTCTTATGCAAGTAAGGCAGCTCCTGCTGAAATCACTGATAGCGATAGGACTTTTATTGAGTTGCGTGAAGCGGCTAAGAAGAATGATGTATTTCGGGCACAGCAATTAGCATCTAGCTTGCCAAATTATCCTTATGACGACTATGTAGCTTATTTTAGGATTAAGCCTCAGCTCTTTGATAGTGCTGGCGGTGCCAGGGCTGATACCAGTGCCGATACTCAGGTCAATGGGTTTTTAAGGCAATACGAGGGGACGGCTTTAGCAGATCGGATGCGCAATGATTGGTTGCTTGTGTTGGGTAAGCGCAAGGATTGGGCTAGTTTTGATTCTGAATACGCTAAGTTCGTATTGGATGACGATACTCAGGTGAAATGTTATGCCTTGCAGTCTAAGTTGTCGCAGGGGGACAACCCCACTAAATTGGCAATTGACGCACGTGCAGTGCTCATTAATCCGGCTTACTTTGGTTCCGCCTGCCAAGAACTTGTTCCTGCGTTGGTCGCTGCGGGTGGTATGACGCCAAGTGAGGCCAAGGCTGTGGGGCGCGCTGCTAGCGAAATGGGCTTTGATACGATGTCGCGCCGACTTGGCGGGGAAGATCCAATCGCAGATCTTGTGAGGGGTGCCAAAGCAGACCCCCTTAGGACATTTAAGGAGTTCTCTCAAAACGCCTCGCGCTACAGCAAAGAGAATCAAGCAGTCGCTTGGGGTGTCATTGGGC
>CAILON010000166.1 GCA_903835865.1 uncultured beta proteobacterium | reverse complement strand
TCTCTGTTGCGCTAGAAGCGTTTAATGTGTAAGCAGCGTTACCTTGGAAACCAGCAAAAGTATTTGAAGCCAAGAACAATGTGTTACCAGTACGCAATGTGTATGCATCAACGTTACCGTTAACACCCGAACCAACTGAAGTACCTGGCAATGTAGAAGTTGCATAAATTACGTTACCACCTACGTTGTTTGTAGCACCTGGATCAGTTGCTGCAACTTGAGTGTGGATGTTTGTGTACTGAGTACCAACTGCAGCCCAACCAATTTTGCTGTCCTTCAAACCAACGAAAGTTTGACGGTTTGCTGTAGCGCCAGTTGAGTAGTTTTGATCATTGTTAGGTGTGATCGCAACTTCGATAGTGAAGAATGCAGACTTACCGCCGCCCAAATCTTCAGTACCTTTGAAACCCAAACGGCTTGTATTTTCAGCGTTAGCGCCGAATGCATTACCAGTTTGTTTAACTTGGCCTTTTTTACCACCGTTAACTTGCTCATTTGCTCCGATCAAGCCTGCATCCAATAAACCGTAAACGGTTACGCTGGATTGTGCTTGTGCTGCGCCAGCAAATGCTGTGAACGCTGCAACTGCTAATAGCGATTTTTTCATTCTGTAAATCTCCATAAATTGAAAAGTAATGCCCAAATAAAACTGGGACCTATGAATTTTGCTGGTTTTGCCCAGCTAATCCCGTGGTCAGGGCAATTAGGAGCTCTTTTTGCTTGTCAAAAGGTAGTTTTTTGGTTTTCTTCGTTGTATCACGGCAACAAGAGCACTGTTTTCTGTCTTTTTTGGGCTTTGAATGTCAAAATTGTCACATGGCAAGCCGCGAATTCTTAAAAATCCTCAGTTCAGCCCGAATGGGTGATGTATTAGCGCAACAAAAACTGGCTTCAGCTTACCTCACAGGCGAGTTTAAAACCCCGATTCAGCCCTCTAATGCCTTAATTTGGCTAGAAAAATCCTATATTTCTATTCAAAATCAAGGGCTTAAAGAAAATAACTCCAATGAAGCTCAAATTTTAGAACTTTGGGCTCAAGTAGCTGCAATTCCCCTCATTGAGACTTTTAATTCACCCTCTTTTCAATTTGGCTGGAATACATTTTGGGGTATTTCAACTAATGAAGAGGCCTCTGATGCCCAACTTGCTGCCAAATGGCAGTTAGCTAATTTACTGATTAACCCTGAACACAGTGCCACCCAATCTGAGTTGGTGGATTGGCTTAGAAAACAAAACGCCACCGCAGTCGAGCAAATATCCAATTTAGATTTTGTAGGTTTGCAAAAACTTGCCAAACAATATTTGCAAGAGCTAGCTGAAAGTGAAACATCACATTCAGTTCTGGCAAAAGAACTTCTCATCAAACTACAACCAAAGAATGAGGCCCTCTCTTCACTCTGGGGCGCATGGATTGAAAACAAAAATGAAGAAGCGCTAACCCAAGCTGCTGAATTAGGTCTTACTAGCGCAAGGCTAACGTTAGGTTTGCGGCTTGCGCAGCTAGATGATGCTAGTACTGATCCAGCCAATGTAAAACCCCAAAAATCAAATGCCTCTCTTAAAAAAGCAGCGCACTGGTTAGAACTTGCTGCTAAAGATGGTGATCGTGACGCTTGGTATGCCCTTGGTGAAATCTATCGTCGCCCACAATTTTCTGGATATAACGCCACTGAAAGTGATCGTTGCTTTGATCGTGCCGCTGACTTGGCTCATCCACAAGCGCAATTTCGTAAAGCTGCAAACTTGTGGCGCAAACGTGAAAAGCTCGATGAAAAGGTTCGGGGACTTCAGGCCTCCTATTGGGTATGGCATGCACACCAACAAGGCGTGGCCGAGGCAAAAGAATTGCTCTCGAAAATTTTAGAGAGTTGCCCAGATCCAAAAAAAAATGAATGGCGAGATTTAGCGCTTATTGCTGAGCAGGTCCTAAATCATCATGCGGAACATAAGCTCGATTTAGATTGGATATTGATGTGTCATCGACTCATCATCGCCAATCAATTTAATTTTAGCAAAGCAGAATTACTGCTCTCCGACGTTGGCCAACTTCAACATGAGCACTGTGTAGTGGTAGACATCCGCTGGGAGTTGCCCAAGATATTACCTAGATTAATACAGATTGAAACGATTCAACAGCGAAGGGCCTTGCTTGCTGCAGGCAAGACCTTTGCCGGATCTGAACTAGATATTGAGGGTAATTTGCGTCAAAGACGCTATCGCTTTGATCGTGTCACCCAGTGGCTCACAGCAAGCTTCTCAAAGAATCTCGCAAATCAAGAAGACGCTGAGTTAGCCTGATGGTCTGAGGATTCATCCTCGGAGGGTTTGGGGACGTATAAACGCGCAATCAGTAAGCCGAGTTCATATAGGAGGGTCATTGGCACTGCTAAGAGCAATTGGGATAGAACGTCTGGAGGCGTTACCACTGCGGAGATCACAAAGGCGCCAACAATCACGTAAGGTCGAATTTCTTTGAGCTTGGCAAGTGGCACAATTTTCATATGGACCAAAACAACCACTACTACAGGTACCTCGAAGGTAATTCCAAAGGCTAAAAAAGTAGTCATTGCAAAGCTGAGATAGTTATCAATATCCGTAGACATCTCTGCGCCCAAGGGTGCGTTATAACTTGCCATGAAATTAAAGACTGTTGGAAAAACCAAGAAATAGGCAAACGCCATACCAATGATGAATAAGGAATAGCTACTCACTACCAAAGGCAAAATCAATTTGCGCTCATGCAGGTAAAGTCCTGGCGCAATAAATGCCCAGATTTGATACATCACCACAGGGAGCGCGATTAAGAATGCCACCAACATCGTGACCTTCATCGGCACAAAAAATGAACCTGTTACGTCAGTGACAATCATCTTGCCACCTGCAGGCAATGCTTTTAATAGTGGTTGCGCAAATAAATGAAAAATATCGGGGGCCCAATACACCAAGCAAATAAAGACCACAATAATGGCTAATGCAGACTTAATAACGCGATCACGAAGCTCGTAAAGATGCGAGAGGAAGGATTCTTGTAAGCCTGAATCTTCGGTGGAATTATCTTGCGTCATGAATGAATTATTTGCCTACCGTGTGATGAAAGCGCTTCATTCTGGCTGCGCCTGATTGCACACGAGTACGAATACCTGCAGATCGTTTGAACCAAATAGGTCTGGCTGCACGCCGGACACCCCAGCTACTTCGGCCCTGACGTTTTGTTTTACGTAAAACCTCCTGCTCATCCAGCGGAGGTTTTTCAAAAGTAGTTTCAAAAATATCTGCTTGATCGCTAAGATGCGTTCCAGCTTCTTGAACAGTTGAATGAATACTGTTTTCAACTTCTTTTAGTGCTGAGGCGCTTTCTTCTCGGAGCTTTTTGAATTCTTCAATCTCCATTTGGCGACTGACTTCCGATTTGACATCGGCCATATAGCGTTGAGCGCGGCCAAACAGATTGCCGGCCATGCGCGCCACTTTGGGAAGACGCTCAGGTCCCACCACAATCAATGCCACTACTGCAATCAGCGCAAGTTTTGAAACTCCAAGATCAATCATTTAAGAACCGCATGAATTTCTATCTGCGCAATGGCAATTATTTATTTACATCTTTAGCGTGTACATCAACAGTCTTGTCTGCAGAAGCAGCAGTTTGTTGAATTTGCTCAGCTGTTTGATCTTTAGATTCTTCAGATGTCTTCATGCCATCTTTGAAACCTTTTACAGCACCACCCAAGTCTTGGCCAATATTCCGCAATTTCTTGGTGCCAAACACCAACATCACGATGACCAACACAATTAACCAATGCCAAATACTAAATGAGCCCATTCTTAATCTCCTTGGATTATTTGTTCCAGGGGCGCGGACCGCCCATCACATGCAAATGCAAGTGATAAACCTCCTGCCCTCCATCCGCACCATTATTTACCATTAACCTAAAGCCACCATCCATGCCAGGACGGCAGCCTTGCTCTTTGGCAAGACGGGGTGCTAATTCCATCATTCTACCTAGCAATGGGGTATCTATGCTTTCCGCAGACTCCAACATGGGGATATGTTTTTTTGGAATCATCAAGAAATGGACTGGAGCTGCTGGATGGATATCCTTAAATGCGTAGATTTCTTCGTCTTCATATACTTTCTGTGACGGGATCAAACCTTGAGAAATCTTACAAAATAGGCAATTGGGATCATGAGTCATAACTTATTCCTTGCCAGAGGCTTTGCGAGCAGCCTTTTCCTCGATTCCCGAGGTGCCTAAGCGACGATCCAACTCCTCAATGACATCCTCAGGGCGCAAATTGAATTGAGACAAGGCGATCAAGCAGTGAAACCATAAATCCGCCATTTCACCCACAAGCAGCTTTTTTTGCTCAGGGGCGAGGTTAGAACTACGTACATCTTTAGCTGCCATGACGGCTTCAGTGGCTTCTTCCCCAATCTTTTTCAAGATGCCATCGTCCCCTTTGGAAAAGAGCAAGGCCGTGTAAGAAGTCTTAGGGTCTGCCTGACCGGCTTTGAATGCGTCACGGCGCTGGTCAACCACATCGGCTAAATGCGCGAACGCCGAATCTAAATTTTTAGGAGATTTATTGATGTTATCCATCGTTACCTTTTTGAACAACTATGTCCAATCTTCAACTTTCAGTTTTTTGACTCTTTTAAAAGCCTGATCATTCGTTACTAAGGTGGCACCTATTGAAAATGCATGTGCAGCTATCTGCATATCAAGTGCTCCAAGGCTATCGCCTTTAGCCTCAAGCTCCGCCCTCAAGTTACCATAATGCAGGGCGGCATCACTGCTCCAGGCTAGCACGTCAACTCTTTTTAAAAATTCTTGAATAACTTTATGGAGATTTTTGGCCTCAGGCTTGCGCGCCAATCCGTAACGCAACTCTCCCTCAGAAATTACTGATAAGCATAGACTATCCAATGGGAGGCTGGTAATTCTTTTGGTGATATTTGGATGCTGTTTCAGAAAATGGCTCACCGTATTGGCGTCCAACATGTACGTCGTCACTTAATTCCTTTCAAAGGATCGCGATTTTGCACTCCTTGTCTACGGTCTTGGGGACTCAAGAAATCATCCGGAACATCGGCCTGATGAAGTGCTAAGAAAAAGTCGCTCCAGTTATCTGGTTTGCGCGAGAGGATGAGGTCCCCAGTGGTGGGGTCCCGTCTAATAAATACTTCCCGCCCCTCAAAGCGAAATTCTGCAGGCAAGCGTACTGCTTGACTCCGCCCGTTCATGAAAATCTTTGCAGTTTGAGCCATCGCCTGAGCTCCTTGATATATATCAAAGTATATATCATTCTACCAAGTCAATTCAAGGATTTCAATGCTTGGGAAGGTCAAATAGAGTCAGTCTTTACTGATTTTGACCCAATTAGCCTGTTCGCTATCCCATTGCATAAAGAAGCAACTGTGTGCTCCAGTGTGACAAGCAATGCCATCTTTTTGCTCAACCATCAAGACGATGGTATCGCCATCACAATCTAAGCGAATTTCTTTCACTTTTTGGGTATGACCTGACTCTTCACCCTTGTGCCACAGTTTCTGTCTTGAGCGAGTCCAATACACTGCTTCACCTAAACGCAAGGTTGCCAATAAAGCATCGCGATTCATCCAAGCCATCATCAATAT
>CAILON010000165.1 GCA_903835865.1 uncultured beta proteobacterium | reverse complement strand
GATACCAATTTATTTCCGGGCGGCTTTAATAATTTATCGCCTCAAATGTTGCCTTTGGCTGTGCAAGCGGCAATGGCTGCAATTGAAAAGATCTGCCCAGAAGCTAAAAACTTACTACTCATACCAGAGCGCCATACGCGCAATACGTTCTATTTGCAGAACATTGCCCGCTTATCTTCTATCTTGCGTCAGGCAGGCCTGAATGTTCGCTTAGGTACTTTTTCTGAAGAAATTAAAAAGCCTACTTGGATTGAATTACCAGAAGGCAATCGACTTTTGATAGAGCCTTTATCCCGCTTAGGGCTAAAGAAGCAGCGCTTAGGTTTAAAAGATTTTGATCCTTGCTCTATCTTGTTAAACAACGATTTATCGGCCGGCATCCCTCCGATTTTGGAAAATATTCATGAGCAATATTTGTTGCCGGGATTGCATGCAGGTTGGCACATGCGCCGTAAATCGAAACACTTTGCTGCTTATGATGAAGTTGCTAAAAAGTTTGCAAAGGTGGTCGATATTGATCCGTGGATGATTAATCCTTATTTTGCAAGCTGCTCTAACGTGAACTTTCATGAGCGTAAGGGCGAGGATGAACTTCAGACTGCTGTTGAGCAGGTCTTGAAAAAGACGGCTAAGAAATATCGTGAATATGGCATCAAGGAAAAACCTTATGCAGTGGTGAAAGCTGACGCTGGAACTTACGGTATGGGTGTAATGGTGGTCAATGACCCAGCGCAGTTAAAGGGCTTGAACCGTAAAGACCGTAACAAGATGAGCGTGGTTAAAGAAGGTCTTGAGGTCAGTGATGTCTTGATTCAAGAGGGTGTTTATACCTTTGAAAAAGTGAATGAAGCTGTGGCGGAACCAGTGGTCTATATGATTGATCGCTATGTCATTGGCGGTTTTTATCGCGTGCATACCGATCGTGGACCCGATGAAAATCTCAATGCCCCAGGCATGCACTTTGTTCCTTTGGCCTTTGAGCAAAATTCAATGCCGGATATGAACGCTAAGCCAGGGAGCGCGGCACCTAATCGTTTCTATTTATATGGCGTTGTTGCGCGTTTAGCATTGCTGGCTGCATCCTTAGAGCTAGAGCGCACCGATCCTGATGCTGAACCCGCCTAATTTAGAGCACATCAATATATAGGTCTTCATGGATTTTTTATTCATTGCCGATCCGCTTGAGTCATTCAAAATTCAGAAGGACTCCACCTTAGCAATGATGCGGGTTGCTCAAGAGGCGGGGCATCATTTATGGTTTTGTCAAAGTCGCAATTTGCTATGGAAAGACAATAGCGTTCTCGCAGATTGCCAATCCTTAGTAGTTAAGCCGAGCTCAAAGTCATGGTTTGAGTTGGGCGATATCGAGAGCCGAGCATTAAATAGTTTTGCTGCGGTAATGATGCGCACGGATCCACCATTTGATATTGAGTATCTCAATAGTACTTGGCTGCTATCTGCTGCTGTTCGCCAAGGCGCTAAAGTATTTAATAATCCAGCTGCAGTACGTGACCACTCTGAAAAAATCTCCATCACGGAGTTTCCGGAGTTGATACCCCCCACATTGATTACGCGTGAACTCAGTGCAGTTGAAAAATTTCATGAAACGCATTGTGACATCGTCATTAAGCCCCTAGATGGCATGGGCGGTATGGGCGTATTTAGAGTGGGTCCCGACGGCCTGAATTTAGCAAGTATTGTCGAAACTTTGGGTGAAAATGGCGCTAGAACCCTGATGGTGCAACGCTTTCTGCCAGAGATTGCCCAAGGCGATAAGCGTGTCCTATTAATTGGGGGCGAAGTTGTGCCTTTTGCCTTAGCCCGAATTCCTCAGGGCAGTGAGATTAGGGGAAATTTGGCAGCAGGCGGTAAAGGTGTTGCCATGCCTTTAAGTGATGCAGAAAAGAAAGTTGCGCAATATCTTGCTCCAATACTGCATGAGCGAGGTTTATTTTTAGTTGGGCTAGATTTGATCGGCGGATATCTTACTGAAATCAATGTCACTAGCCCTACCTGTTTTGTTGAAATTACCGATCAAAGCGGATTTGATGTTCCGCAGTTTTGGCTAACTAAGCTTGAGAAGGCATTGTCATAAGATGGTTGGAATCCTAATTGTTGCCCATACACCTGTCGCTAGTGCGATGTTGGGTTTTGCTGAGCATGCTTTTGGCGTTCTGCCCGAGCGGGTCAGAGCCGTAGACATTCCTCCGTATGAGGATATTAAAGTGAGCTATGACCGCGTACTTGAGGCTGCTCGAGGTGTTAATAGTGGTAATGGGATATTAATTCTGACTGACGTTATGGGTGCAACACCTGCAAACGTAGCGACAAAGTTGGATGCCCCTGGGCCAGGCGCTGAATTGGGTAATGTGATTGTGTTAGCTGGATTAAATTTGCCCATGCTGATGCGTTGTATCACTCATCGCGGTGATACGCTCGAAGAGTTAGCACATAAAGCGCTTCAAGGCGGGCACCATGGGATCTTGCGTCTTGGCGCAAAAGTAAACGAACAAGACTAAAGAAATCAATACATATGCCTGTTGCTGAAATAGAAATCATTAATAAGTTGGGTCTACATGCCCGCGCCTCCGCCAAACTCTCCCAATTGGCAGCCCAATTTCCTTGTGAAATACTGTTGTCACGAAATGGGCGTCAAATTAATGCTAAGAGCATTATGGGCGTGATGATGTTAGCTGCTGGCATTGGCAGCAAAGTAACGCTCGAGACGGTTGGCGATCAAGCAGACGAAGCAATGGCTGCGCTAACTGAATTAATTAATAACCGCTTTGGTGAAGGCGAGTAAAGATGACTTTTTCTTTGCACGGAATTCCGGTATCGAAAGGCATTGCCATTGGCAGGGCGGTACTGATTTCGCGTG
>CAILON010000164.1 GCA_903835865.1 uncultured beta proteobacterium | reverse complement strand
CGCTTGGAGATGCTCTTTGGAACAGTAAAAACGACCCTCAATAGCCAACGCATCTGACTTTGGTAAATGCACTTTGCAGTGCTGGCATAGAACCATTGCCTCAGGTTCTGCTACCGCCTTAGCCTTATTCGACTTGGGTTTAGAGGAGTCCTTGTGTACGGCTTTGACCCGTTTGTTACCTTTAAACCAAAGGTAAAGCAAGGCTATGCCCGCAAATATTAGGAGCCACTTAAACACAGATCACACTCTCTGAAGAATGACTTCCAACACAAAGCGACTGCCAACATAAGCAAGTAATAAGGCAGTGTAAGCACTGAGGACCCAGCGTATTGCTGCCCTCCCACGCAAGCCCACTCTCCAACGTGCAATTAACAGTCCCGCAAATAAAACCCATGAAAGCAAAGCAAAAATGGTTTTGTGATCAAAAACTAGGGGCTTACCAAACAACGTTTGTGAAAACAGTAAACCAGAAAACACGGTCAGACTAAGCAAGGCAAAACCCACATACAGCAAATTAAACAGGAGACTTTCCATGGTCATTAATGGCGGCAAATCCTCCAACCAGTGTGCTGCACGACTGTTTGGAACAATTGCCAACTGGCGGTGCAGGGCTCGATCCTGAATACTCATCAACATTGCATGCATTGCAGCCAAGCTGAGCAAGCCGACCGAAATGGTAGCCACAATGAAATGGCCCTTAAACCAAGGATCTGAAACTGCCTTTGGAGAAATCAGCGTTCCAGGAAACAGATCAGGTAAGAGCGTACAAATACAGGCAAACAATATTGCTACCCATCGCAAACTGGAAATGGGTAAAAACCAAGACTGAAACCAATAAAAAGCTAAGCCTACCCAGGCAATCAAGGATAAATCTTGGGCAAATCCAAACACAAAGCCCGCCGGAGTAAAAACAGAGTCATGCAATTGAATGCCATGGATCACTAAAGTCCCCAAGATGGCCGCCTGTATCAAAGCGCTCGCAGTAGGAGACTCCACGCCAGTCTTCGCTCTAAAGCTTAAAAAGAGCAAAAGAAGCAAATAAAGTGCGGATGGGAGGTATCCGTAACCTGAGTAACCTAAAATATCCATCTAGAAAGTCTAATCCATAAATGCTAGAGAACCTCACCGATCGCCTATCACGCGTTGTTAAAACAATGCGTGGGCAAGCTCGCCTTACCGAAAGCAATACCGCAGAGATGCTGCGAGAGATCCGTTTGGCCTTATTAGAGGCCGACGTAGCCCTGCCAGTTGTCAAGTCTTTGCTAGAACAAATTAAATTTAAAGCCCTGGGTGAAGATGTGGTTGGCAGCCTCAGTCCTGGGCAGGCATTAGTTGGCGTAGTCCAACGTGAGCTCGCCCAAGTCATGCGGGGCGATACCAATCAAAGCGGTGAACTCAATCTAGCCACCCAACCTCCTGCGGTCATCTTGATGGCTGGCCTGCAAGGTGCGGGTAAAACAACGTCAGTAGGTAAATTAGCCAAGTGGCTACAAGAGAAAAAGAAAAAGAAAGTACTCACGGTTTCTTGTGACGTCTATCGCCCTGCTGCAATTGAGCAGTTAGAAACTGTTACAAAGCAAGTAGGCGCAGAATTTTTCCCAAGCAATATCAATCAAAAACCGAACGACATTGCTCTAGCGGCCTTGGACTGGGCGCGCCGTCACTACTTTGATGTGGTGCTAGTAGATACCGCCGGACGCTTGGGTATTGACGAAGTACTGATGCAAGAAATTAAAACCTTGCATGCCAGTCTTCATCCTATTGAAACCTTATTTGTTGTTGACGCCATGCTGGGTCAAGATGCTGTCAATACTGCCAAAGCATTCCATGAAGCACTGCCGTTAACCGGCGTCATCCTTACCAAGCTAGATGGTGATTCTCGCGGTGGTGCTGCGCTTTCTGTTCGTCAAGTGACCGGTGTGCCGCTCAAGTTTATTGGCGTAGCAGAAAAGATGGATGGCCTTGAGGCCTTTGATGCAGAACGCATGGCCAATCGCATACTGGGCATGGGTGACATTCTGGCTTTGGTCGAGCAAGCACAGCAGCATGTGGATGTTGCTCAAGCGGAAAAGCTGGCGACAAAGATTTCTAAAGGCGGATTTGATCTAGGAGACTTCCGTGATCAACTAATGCAAATGCAAAAGATGGGTGGCATGGCCAGCTTGATGGATAAGCTGCCCAGCCAAGTTGCCCAAGCAGCTTCAAAAACAAACCTGAGTCACGCCGATAAACAAACTAAACGGATGCGCGGAATTATTGACAGCATGACACCACGCGAACGTAGCAAACCAGAATTATTGAAGGCAACTCGTAAGCGCCGTATTGCTGCTGGTGCTGGCGTAGAGGTTCAAGAAGTTAACCGTCTCTTGGCTCAGTTTGAGCAAATGCAAACCATGATGAAGCAATTTAAGGGTGGCAAGATGGCCCGCACCATGGCGACTATGGCTGCAAAAGGCGCAGCCAAAGGCATCGGCGGGCTATTTAAAAAATAGCAGCGTGATAAGGAGTTAAGAAACTAATTTCTTAGCTTCTGCAACTGACGTAATTACTTTTGCCTTGATATCCGCTAGTGGAATATTTTGCGACTCTTCGTCCGTACGCCCTTTAAATTCAACCAAAGAATCTGCTAAACCACGGTCGCCAACCACCATGCGGAAGGGTGCGCCAATCAACTCCCAGTCAGCAAACATCGCTCCAGGACGCTCTCCACGATCATCTAAAATAACGTCTATGCCAGCTGCAATTAAATCATCATGGAGTTGGTCTGCTGTTGCCTTAACGAGTTCAGACCTGTCGTAATTCATTGGGCAAATCACTACCTCAAATGGCGCCATTGAAATCGGCCAAATAATGCCGCGCTCATCATGACCCTGCTCGATCGCAGCACCAAGTAAGCGTGTTACGCCGATACCATAACAACCCATCACCATAGGCTGAGCTTTGCCTTGCTGATCCAAATACGTACATCCCATCGCTTCTGAATAACGAGTGCCTAGTTGAAATACATGGCCCACCTCAATTCCACGACAGATATCGACTACTCCTTTGCCATCTGGTGATGGATCGCCAATCACGGCATTGCGAATATCTAAGACCAAAGGCTCAGGTAAATCACGACCCCAGTTCACACCAGTTAAGTGATGTCCTGCATCGTTTGCACCACACACAAAATCAGACATATGGGCAACCGTACGATCAGCAACTACCGTGACATCAGAGCTCACGCCTACTGGGCCCAAGTAGCCTGCTGGCGCTTTACATGCTTGCAGGATCTCTGCTTCGCTAGCAAAGCGCGATTCAGCCAGACCAGGAATCTTGCTTGCCTTCACTTCATTTAAATCATGATCACCGCGCACTAATAACATAAAGAGTTTTGCTGGACCTTCTTCTCGATCCGAAGCAAGTAATAAAGACTTCACCGTATTTTCAAGTGGCACGTTTAAGAGTTTTGCAACATCAGCACAATTGGTTTTATCTGGTGTTGGCACTTTAGCCATTGCAACCGTAGGGGCAGCTCTAGTAGCAATCAATACCAAGGATTCTGCAGCTTCCAGGTTGGCTGCGTAATCAGAGTTTGGGCAATACACAATCGCATCTTCGCCGGTATCTGCAATCACATGAAACTCTTGACTACCCGAGCCGCCAATGGCGCCATTGTCAGCAGTCACTGCACGGAACTGGAGACCCATGCGTTTGAAAATTTTGGTGTACGCATCGAACATGATTTGATAAGACTTCTTCAAACCTTCGGTATCACGATCAAAT
>CAILON010000163.1 GCA_903835865.1 uncultured beta proteobacterium | reverse complement strand
TCTGTTCTTTTCCTAAAACAAAGTCAATTGAAAAGAGTTGCTCACCCCCATCTGCCGCTTCAACAATGCTGCAAGTAACATCTAAAACTAAAATGGGCGATTGACTTAAAGGGAATGTCTCGCCTGACTCGAACTCTGGGCCCCGCATATCAGCGCTGATCAAATTTTTCTTCTCAAAATCAGCAACAGCTTTAGCGGTAACTGGATCATGCTTTTGCTCGAGCTGCTTTTCAACTAAATGTTCAGAGGCAGCTAGGATAAATAAAGCAACACGCCGTGTCAGTAGAAAGCCAAATTCGGCCTTTTCTTCGGTATTGATCCGAAAAAGGATGCGATCTTCCTGAAGAAGATAAGTGGCATTGAGTTGCTTTATTGACATACCTTAACTATACATAAGCTATTAAACAGTGCAATTAAAGGAAGTGATTATGGCGTTAAACCACAAGAAATAGAGCCCTGGGTTTGTGTAAACCTGCTCGCATTTTCCATCCGCTCGTTATTGCCAGGATGTGTAGACAAAAATGGGATCGCTGCGCCCTCACCTAAAGCGTTCATCTTGGCAGCAAAGCGATAACTCCCGCAAGGTGAGTACCCTGCTTGCAGCGCCCATTGCATACCCATCTCATCTGCAAAGCGCTCATCGTTACGACTGAATGTCAGACCTACTCCTTTGGCAGCATTACCAATAATGAGACCGCTAAATGGAATGAAGTAACTGGCAATCATGCCTAAAGCTTGGCTTGTAGCATCCACAGCAAGATCACGATTCTTTGCATAATCTGCCTGGGTATGCCCGAGCTGATGATGGGCTAACTCATGCCCTAAGACGGTCGCCATCACATCAGGATCATTGCCAAACTGGTTGATAAATCCTGTCGTAAAGATGATGTAACGTTGATTGTTCTGTAATTCTGCAAAGGCATTGATCTCTGAAGAGTCCGACAGCCCAACAACAAAGGGAAATGGAACCGTCTTCATCATTTTTTGACGAACTGTTGCCAAGTTCTTTTCTGCGCTGCTGGCAGTTTGATTGGTATTGGCAGTTTGCCACCAAGCCTCATTCGGCACTTGTATTGCCATTGGTTTTTTGGAAGCAGAACATGCTACCAAAAGAGCGCCGAATAAAATTGTCAAGGCCTTGCGTATTCCAAAGCCCATATATTTAAATCAGAATATCTTTAAGTCCCCGCATTCCAGGAGAATTCGCTGGAGGAACTGGTGCAGGATTAGCGGGAGGAGGACGCTGTGCGGCCTTAGCAGCCTCTTCAAGCGCACGTCTAATGGCCTCGGTTGATCCCGCTAAGCTAAAGCGTGTGACGCCAAATGCCCCAGACTGTAATGCAACAGCAAAGCCAATGGTGTCCCCTGCTTTGACAGCATTGAGAACAGCATCAAACGGATCTAAGATCTGAAAGAGGTTGCCACCAATCTGGGTGCATTGCATAGATAAGGCTGTGGATAGTGAAGCGCTATTCATCAGTACTGAATACTTCGCATTAGGCTGACATTGCAATGCTTGATGCAGATAGAACAAGCATTTATCGGCAGCACAAAACACCCCAAAGGAAGATTTGGAATCATTAGCCGTATAAGCCTCGGTAGTATTCCCACTCATATCAACTACCCAGTTTTGATAGGCAACTTTTTCGCCAGCAATAGCCGGCAAAGATAAGAGACTCAAGAAAATGAAAACTGAGGGCAGAAGCTTTTTCATGATGTGTTTAGCTTACATTACTATCTTGGCAGATTCACGCAATTTCTTGACTGTTTCAGCTAAATACTGCTGCACGATGGCTTGACGTAACTGTGGCTTAGCTTCGTCAAATGTTGGAAATTTGAATGGGCGCTTATCGTCCACTTTCAAAATAACCCAACCACCCTGTGTTTGTATTGGTGCATTTGCCACTGCCCCCTTACTGAGATTCACCATCACATTAGCCACTGGCGCTACTACCTGTCCAGGCAGAACCCATCCCAGTTGACCACCATTGGCTTTAGATGTTTGATCAATTGAATACTCTTGAGCTAACTTACCAAAGAGCTCGCCCTTTTGAATGCGACGAATTAAATCATTCGCATCCGTTTCAGTGGTGACAATAATTTGGCTTAAGCGATATTGACTAGCAGATGCACCCTCACCAATGAGCTTTCTTTGGCGGTCATATTCTTCACGAAGTTTTGCATCGGAGATAGGATTTTTTTGAAAGTGATTTTCTAAAAAAGCTTGAATCATCAAAGTTTGTTTGAGCTGAGCAATCTGATCTCGAAAATCAATATCTTTATCCAAACCCTGACGAATAGATTCTTGAGTGAGTAACTCGCGATTAATGAGTTCATCCTTCAAAGCGTTCTTGAGTTCAGCAGAATCTTTTTGACCTTGCGCTAAGGCTGCTTTAACATTCAGGGCGAGCAAGCCGTTTGTCAGCGGAGTCCCATTCACAGTAGCGAAGAAATCAACGTCGTTGGCTTTGACAGGCTTATCAGCAGCCAAAACAGGGCCTGCTGCTAATAGACTAATAAGTAGTGAGGATGCGAGGAGATTTTTCATTGGCTTATTTTATGACAAAGATAAGCTAAAGGGTAATAGCAATTAATTATTTAGCATCAATCACATTGGTTTCCATTTTTTGATTTAAATAGTGATCATTTTTCTAAAAAAGAGCTTCATAAACCCAAATCACTATGCGACCCAAGTCTCACCAATCTCAATATTTCTGGGTCTAGCTTTTCATAAATTAAGACTAGATCTGGCTTGATATGACAGTCTCGAAAGTCCTTCCATTGACCGATTAATGGGTGGTCAAAACAACGCACTGGAAGATCCTTGTCAGCGATCAATAGCTCAATAATTTGCACCAGAGCGCTATCAAGTTCAGCTCTATATCTCCCCTTCTTTTGCAGCTTGTAATCCCGCTTAAATTGAGTTGTTCGCTCAATTCTTCGCATTCAAATCCTTCATCAGGGCCTTGGTTGATCCAAATGACTTGAGCTGTCTATCCCGCGCTTCTCGCATAGCGGATATTGTTTTTGCGTTTGGTACTAGGGGCTCAAACGGAAGTGATTTTTCTTTAGCAATCCGCACCATCATCATTCGTAATGCATCCGATACAGTAAGACCCATAGCTTCTAGTACTAGGGTTGCTTCATTCTTAATATCTTCATCTATTCGCGCTCTTACCACTGCGTTTGCTGCCATTTTGATTTCTCCTTCGTTAATTGATCTGCAAACCTATTTAAATATAATGTAGCTACATTGTAGCTACAATCGATTTATTAAGCAAGCTAACTTCCCATAAGTGCAAGAAGGATAAAATTACTTATGAACTCAACTGTTAGCACCCCAATTGCCTTTGATTACCCCCAGCAAAATGCTGCTGGCGTAACCTGTACTGCCCAAGCTTGGGCCAAGACACCTCCCCACTTATCTGGACCCGATAAAGCCTCTGTAATTGCTCGTATTAAGCAGTTATTGATCGAGAAAGATGCTGCACTGATTGCCCACTACTATGTCGATGGCGATATCCAGGATCTGGCATGGGAGACTGGTGGCTTTGTAGCGGACTCTTTAGAAATGGCCCGTTTTGGTAAGAACCATCCCGCCAAGAATTTGATTGTGGCTGGAGT
>CAILON010000162.1 GCA_903835865.1 uncultured beta proteobacterium | reverse complement strand
GCATAATCGCTTCACTAGCTTGGCGGGAGTTTTCTTCTTGAATGCCCATGGACGCTGCTAAGGCAGCTTGCAGATCAAACGCCAGAACATCTTGCCTGCGCCCAGCAAGTAAATGTAGATTAGCGCGTAGGGTTTCTAAAAAACGTTGATTGCGATTGAGCTCAGTTAGTTCGCGTTGGGTAACCAGGCCGGCCTCATTGAGGTCCTTAAATGTATTTCCTAATAATGCTGCCTTGCTAACCCATGAAATTACTTGTAGGTCGCGCAGACCGCCAGGACTTTCTTTGCAGTTGGGTTCAAGTGAGTAAGGGGTATCTTGGTACTTGTAATGACGCTGAATTTGCTCGGCTTGTTTTGCTTGAAAAAAGGTTCTCGGATCTAATGATGACTCAAATGCTTTTGCAAACTCCTTGAAGAGTTGTTTTTTTCCACATATGAGACGTGACTCCAAAAGAGAGGTGCGCACTGTGATGTCTTGGTCGGCCTCAGAAATACATTCCTCAACTGTTCTTACTGATGAACCAATTTCTAAGCCAGTATCCCAGCAGCTTGCAACAAACTGCTCCACTTTTTTTGACAATGCTGCAATTGTTTTGCTATCAGCTGGTAGCAATATCAAGATATCAATATCAGAGTATGGGAATAAGGCACCTCTACCAAAGCCGCCGACTGCCACTAAGGTGGCTTCATTGTTTAAGCCACAGCTATTCCATAAATGGCTGAGTAGTTCGTCACTAAGCTTGCTTAATTGCTTGGTGAGCTTTCCGACAGCCTGTGTCTTTCTAAATTCAGCGTAAGCAATCTCTCGAGCGGCTCGTAGTCCTGCGGCATCAGTGACCTTATTTTCTGCCAAGGACTTACTCATGGGCTTAAGCGCTTGCTAGTCTGGGTCTAAAGGAAAGATCTTTTACACAATCAGGCGGTGGGTTGCTGCCCTCAGACCAGGTGAGGACTTCAACACCAGTAGATGTCACTAGAAGGGTATGCTCCCACTGCGCAGATAAGCTGCGGTCCTTGGTTTTTACAGTCCAATGATCGGGCATAGTGCGAATATCGCGACGGCCTGCATTTATCATAGGTTCAATCGTAAAAGTCATTCCTGCCACTAATTTTTCACCAGTTCCTGGGCGACCGTAGTGAAGAATTTGAGGGTCTTGATGAAACACTTTACCAATTCCATGTCCACAATATTCACGAACAATAGAGTAGCCAGCCTTTTCTGCATGTGTCTGAATTACATGACCAATGTCGCCAAGTGATGCGCCTGGCTTCACTTGGGCAATTCCAAGCCACATGCATTCAAAAGTAATTTGAGTGAGTCGTTTTGCTAATACCGAGACTTCACCCACCATAAACATCCGACTTGTATCTCCGTAATATCCGTCAGGTGTGATTACTGTGATATCTAGATTGACTACATCACCGGTTTTCAAAATCTTCTCACCTGGAATGCCGTGACAAATCACGTCATTGACTGAGGTGCAGATTGCAGCGGGAAAGGGTGGATAGCCTGGGGGCTGATAGTTCAATGGAGCAGGAATGGTTTTTTGGACATCGCGCATGTATTCATGGCAAATGCGATCCAATTCACCAGTGCTTACCCCAGCAATTACAAAAGGAGTGACATGGTCTATAACTTCGCTAGCCAAGCGGCCAGCTTCTCGCATCCCTAGGATGTCTTTTTCAGCGGTAAATACACTATTCATGCCTTGATTATCAACGACTTGGGGAGTTTTAGCTTACCCCGAATGCCTAAAATTTAGGCAATAAGTGCATTTTCTAGGCTTC
>CAILON010000161.1 GCA_903835865.1 uncultured beta proteobacterium | reverse complement strand
TTCCCAATCTTGGGTTTCATCTGGAACATCATCATTGCTTATCTCTTTTTTGGGTTTCGCCAATTTAGTCATTCATTTACTTTGGTTCATGAGGCTATCGAAAGTCATGACTTACCAGCGGCACGTGCTGCTCTAGGTCAGTGGTATGGCCCAGAGTTAGACACTTCTCAATTGACTGAGACAGAGGTTATTTCATTGGCCTTAGAGCGTGCCATCATTGGATCTCATCGCCATGTCTTTGGTGTGCTCTTCTGGTTCTTAATGCCAATGGGGCCAGCGGGCGTCGTTCTGTATCGCTTAGCGGATATTGCTGCACAACGATGGTCTGAGCGTGGAGACTTTAATTTGAGTGAAGCAGCACGTCACTTCTTTTATGTGCTTGATTGGATTCCGGCTCGCATCACTGCGATGGGCTTTGCCATTGTTGGTAACTTCGAAGGCGCTGCATACGGCTGGCGCTACCTTACCCAGAAATGGCCAGACTCTTTATCAAGCGTGATCTTGGCATCGGGTAGTGGCGCACTTGGTGTGCGTTTAGGTGAGCCTTTAAGTGAGCCTGATAGTGATGAGGCTTTGCGTATGGCGGAAGCCGGTGAGCCTTTGGTCTATGAGGTAGGTATGGAGCCTACCGAGCGTACGATGCGTTCAGCCGTGGGCTTGGTATGGCGCTTGGTTATCGCTTGGATGGCTTTGTTACTAATGCTGACCATCGCTGTTTGGCTTGGGTAATTCCTTGTAATTGCGTATCCGCAGTTTTTGAATCCGAACGCAGTTGTCTAAATAGCGCTAGTCTTTCTGGCGCTATTTCATTTCTTTCTACAGCCTCGCGCACCGCACAGTCGGGTTCAGCTTGATGGGCGCAATTATGAAATCGGCATTTACCTAAGAGATCTTTAAATTCTCTAAAGGCATGCTGTAGCTCACTGACTGACATGTGAGCCAAACCAAATTCCTGAAATCCTGGTGAATCAATCAAAGCACCCAATTTCCCATCGGCATCTCTGCCCCAAGATTCTGGTAACTCAAAATAGCGGCAAGCAGTGGTGGTGTGTTTACCTGTATCTAGGCGGACAGAATATTCTTGCGTGAGTGCCGCGGCATTCGGTACCCAAGCATTGAGCAAGCTGGATTTACCCATACCTGATTGACCGACAAACACCGAGACCTTTCCTTGTAGGGCGGGGCGTAGGGCTTCGATGGATGCAGAGTCAAACTTGGCAGAGACTTCACTCACTGGATAGCCCATACGAACATAGGGCTCAATGATTTTTCGGGCGTGCGCTAAGTTATCTTTGAGATCGCTTTTATTTAGCAAGATATGTAAACCAATTTGATTGGTTTCAGCAGCAACCACCGCTCTACCCAATAGATCAGGTGAGAAGGCAGGTTGGGTTGCAAGAACAACCAGAATTTGATCGACGTTAGAAGCAATCAGTTTGCTTTTGAAGGCATCAGAACGATAGAGTAAATTTTCTCTTGGCTCAATCTCCAAAATACGAGCCTGATCTGCTGAGGTACTCTCAAGCATGAGCTTATCGCCCACTGCGCCTACATGCTGCTTAGCCGGGGTACTCACTTGAATGAGCTCTTCCCCTAATACTTGATTGCCTAAAGAATCTTTTGTAATACGCTGCGCTAAATAATGTCTTCCATAAGAAGCGGTCAGTAGCGCCAGAAACTGTTCCATTGACTTACTTAAATCGTTGCAAGTTGGCAATACGTAATGGGGCTGGTGGATGCGAACTATAAAAAGCGGTATAGATGGGATCAGGCGTTAAGGTTGAAGCATTATCTTGGTAAAGCTTAACCAGAGCGGAGACCAAATCTTTTGCAGAAGACTTATCCGCAGCAAAGCCATCAGCCTCATATTCATGTTTACGTGAAGCTAAGCTAGCTAAGGGAGTAAAGAAAAAACTAAACACGGGCGAGACCAGCATGAATAAAGCCAAAGCCAAGCCACCGTTATAACCATTCAGGTTAGGCATTACGCCAAGGTCGGTATAAAACCAGACTTTAGTGCTGATCCAGCCTAGTAAAGCAAACATAGCAAAGCTAAGTAGAAAAGAGACAAACAAGCGTTTGCGAATATGGTTGCATTTGAAATGACCTAGTTCGTGTGCCAGCACTGCCTCCACTTCGCCAGGATTCAGTTTTTCGATGAGGGTATCAAAAAAGACAATGCGTTTTGCTTTGCCCATGCCCGCAAAAAATGCATTTCCATGAGCACTGCGTTTGCTGCCATCCATCACAAACAATCCTTGGCTTGCAAAATCACAACGCTTCAATAATGCTTCAATTTGGGTTTTAAGCGGACCATCATCTAGCGCAACAAACTTATTAAATAGTGGCGCGATAAAGGTTGGAAAAATCCATTGCATGAGAAGGCTAAATGCAGTGAGAACGCACCAGGCCCAGAGCCACCAAAGATCTCCTGCTTTAGCCATCAAAGAGAGAATGATCCAAAGCAAGGGAATGCCAATCGCCCCACCAATGCTAATACCTTTGAACATGTCGCTAAAGAATAATTTTTTAGTCATCCGATTAAAGCCAAAGCGCTCTTCAAGATGGAATTGTTTATACCAAGAAAAGGGGATGTCAATGATTCCGGAGATGATGACAATAGAAACGAGAAGGGCAATTTGCTGTGGGATGCCTTCACCCAATAATTGCAATAAAGCAATGTTGAGAATTTCTAGGCCGCCCAGTAAAGTGAAGCCAATTAAAATAATGGCGCTAACCCCATTTTCTAAAATGCCCAGTCTTAATTTGGCAATGGTGTAATCTGCGGCCTTTTGATGCTCCGCTAAAGTTACCTTTTCAGAAAATTCGGCTGGCACGCTACCCCGATGCTGCGCAACAAAGCGAATTTGGCGTTGGGAAAGCCAGTGGCGTAAGCCAAAACTAGCGATAAAAGCGATTAGAAAAACAATTGTGAATGTCATGAGATCATTATAGATATGACCGAACAAACTAACACGACGAACCCTGCACCAGCAAAGGTGGCGCCAGCCAATGAGCACCTGATATGGGTAGATATGGAAATGTCAGGTTTAAACCCTGAAACAGAGCGAATTCTGGAAATTGCCATCATTGTCACCGATGCCCACCTCAATACCATCGCCACAGCGCCAGTTTGGGTGATCCATCAAGAGGATGCTTTATTGGATGCCATGGATGCTTGGAACAAAGGAACCCATGGACGCTCAGGCTTGATTGATAAGGTGAAAGCATCAACGCAGGATGAGGCTACTGTCGAGGCTGAATGCATTGCCTTTTTAAAGAAATATATTAAGGCGGGAATTGCTCCGATGTGCGGCAACACGATTGGTCAAGATAGACGCTTCATGGCTAAGTACATGCCAAAACTAGAAGCGTACTTTCATTATCGAAATATCGATGTCTCTACTTTAAAAGAGTTATGCAAGCGCTGGCATCCAGAATTAGTAAAAGGCTTTACTAAGAATCAGGCGCACACTGCTTTGGCTGACATTGAAGAATCGATTGAAGAGCTGAAGTACTACCGTGAGAAATTTATTGTTCCCCTGCCGGAATAAAGCCCTATCTATTTTTTGATGGCGCTTTTGGGTCTAAAGGCTTTAATAATTGCCTCGTCTGTTTCAATATAAGGACCACCGATTAAATCGATGCAGTAGGGAACAGCAGAAAAAATCCCAGGAACGAGAGATGTACCCTCCGCATCTTTGAGACCTTCTAGGGTTTCTGCGATGGCTTTAGGTTGACCTGGCAAATTAATGACTAAGGCAGCGTGACCGTCAATTTCGCGAAGAACGGCTATCTGACGGGACAATATGGCGGTAGGGACAAAACTGAGGCTAATTTGGCGCATTTGCTCTCCAAATCCAGGCATTTCACGGGTTCCTGCATCAAGGGTGGCCTCAGGGGTCACATCGCGGCGGGATGGGCCTGTACCGCCTGTAGTGAAGACTAAATCGCATCCTAAGTCATCCACTAGCTCCACAATGGTTTCCGTTACGACCTCAGCCTCATCAGCAATGAGTCGTTCGTGGAAGGCGCAGGGGTTGCTAATCGCCTTCATCAGCCAAGCCTGCAAGGCTGGAATTCCTTCATCCTGATAAACGCCCTTGCTGGCTCGATCAGAGACCGAGATTAGGCCAATTTTGATTTCGTTTGGGGCGTTTCGCTTCCAGGCTTCGGTATGCTTCATGTTTCTATTCTAGCTATTATTAGGGCA
>CAILON010000160.1 GCA_903835865.1 uncultured beta proteobacterium | reverse complement strand
CTGCCGATTTCCGCTGGTATCTGTTCTATTTTCAATTTTTCGCCTGCAGCAACTTTATATTGTTTGCCACCGGTTTTTATGACCGCGTACATGGTTTGAAACCTCAATTAATATCTACATTTAAGCTAATCCACCCTGGACTAGCTAAGCCCATTATTATATCTTGCATGACGAGCACTGTCAAAACCAATGACTTAAGCCAAATTCTGGCCCCAATTTCCTTAGATTTCAAGGCCTTAGATGAGGTTATTCGCCTCAGATTGGCCTCAAAAGTCGCCTTAATTGACCAAATCTCGACCTATATCATTCAGGCGGGGGGCAAACGGGTAAGACCTGCCCTACTAATGCTGGTAGCAAAAGCTCTGGCCAATAGCAATCCAACCCCCCATGCCCTAGAAATGGCTGCGGTGGTGGAATTTATCCACACAGCCACCCTTTTGCATGATGACGTCGTCGACGAATCCACTCTCAGAAGAGGTCGTGAGACCGCCAATGCCGCTTTTGGAAATGCGGCCAGCGTTTTAGTGGGTGATTTTTTGTATTCCAGAGCCTTCCAGATGATGGTCGGACCAAATGACTTAAGAGTCATGCAAATCTTGTCCGATGCAACCAATACGATTGCTGAAGGCGAAGTATTGCAACTTCTGAATATGAATGACCCCGAGGTCGATGAAGCTAGCTACCTGCAAGTGATTCGCTACAAGACTGCCAAATTATTTGAAGCCTCTACTGAACTTGGCGCCATTCTGGCAAATGCAAGTGACACACAACGCGAACAAGCAGCAGCATTTGGTCGGCACATTGGTACCGCATTTCAGCTGATGGATGATCTGCTGGACTACACCGCAAACGCTGCACAAATGGGCAAAAACGCCGGCGATGATTTACGAGAGGGCAAACCCACCTTGCCACTTATCTATCTACTGGAACATGGCACAAACGAAGAACGTTTATTAGTTCGCGCAGCCATAGAACAAAATCAAGACTTACCTGATGACGTCTTTGCACAAATTTTGCGGGCCGTACAAACATCAGGTGCTTTAGATTACACCCAGGCTGCTGCCAAACGAGAGGCGGACTTAGCCTTAGATTGCATTAAAGACTTTCCGGCAAATGAAGCTACGAGTGCATTACATGCTTTGTGCGAATACTCTTTAGCTAGACAGACTTAAGTAGTAATTTAACTGCCAACGCTATTCATTCTGAGGTCACGTGCTGTGACGCGCGCCTTCTCTGCCTCTTCGCTTAAGCGTGCGATTTCTTGCTCAGACAATCTCTCCAAATTGGAATAATCCAATTTCCATTCTGAATCAGCCGACCACCTTAACGGTGATTGCACGGTAGTTCTGGGGGCTGGGGCAGATTCTAGTAAGCGCATTGCGAGTTCGAAATTCAAATCCTGCGAGGCTGGATCATTTGGTCTGGCAGCGGCATTTCCCAAAGGAAAATCACTAAACAAGAACCGTGGCACCCCACAATATTCAACAATATCTTTGGCCGCTCCCATCACCACAGTAGAAATTCCTGCCTCTTCCAAATAGCGCGCTAACAAACTTTGGCTCTGATGGCAAACGGGACAGTTCGGAATCAAGACTGCAACATTCACATTGTCAGCTCGCAACATCTCCAAAATAATCGGGGCATCAATTTCTAAAGTATGGCGTTGACTACGATTGGTCGGTAAGCCATAAAAGTTGGGCGACACCATTCGGAGCCTACCCATCTCGACTACACGTCTTGCAGCGGCCAATGGAAACCAGCAATTACTCTCTTCCATATTGGCATTTTTGCGATCAATACCCACATGGGCAATCCTCAAATCCAGCTTTTGATTAATTGCGCTTTTGTATGGCTGATAAAACTTTGCGGCAGCGTTATAGGGCGCCCCTTGTCCCTGGGATCCTTTTACAGCATCGTAAGGAGCGGCCGTTGTTATTAACCCAAGTACAGATTGATTTAGCGGTTTCTTTAGGGGTGTAAATGGCACCTCAAGGTAATGCGCCCAAATATAAGGATTGTCATAACCCAAACCTAAGTAGTAGCTTCGAGTTCGCTCGATATAACGAACCGGTTGATCCTGTTCTGGTGCAAAACGAAGTTCGGAAGTCTTTGCCATCAATACATCCCTGTAAGATATTGCTTATCAAATATTAAACTTCACAGGAACTTATTATGACTCAATGGCTTAGATATCAATACCAAGGACAAAGTGGTTTAGGGCAGGTTCAAGGCGATGAAATCGCTGTCTATACCGGCGATTTATTTAATCAGCCTAAGGCCACTGGGGAGACCCTCAAGCTTGCTGATGTCACGATTGACATCCCTTGCACTCCATCCAAAATGGTTGCGCTGGTGGATAACTTTCATGCCCTAGTAACTAAGCTTGAGCATGCGGTTCCTGCAGAGCCTTTGTACTTTTTAAAAGGCAATAATTCCTTCTTGGCAGCCAACCAACTTATTCGTACCCCAAAGTCTTATTCAGGCAAAGTGGTTTACGAAGGTGAATTGGGGATCGTGATTGGCAAGCGCTGCCATGAAGTTAGCGAAGCAGAGGCTGCAAAAGCCATCTTTGGCTATACCTGTATCAACGATGTCACCGCCATTGAAATTCTCAATCGCGATCCTGGTTACGCCCAGTGGACCCGCTCTAAGAGCTTTAACACCTTTGGTGTTTTTGGCCCCTACATTACTACTGATATAGACCCAAGCAAACTCAACATTAAGACCATCTTGAATGATCAAGAGCGTCAAAATTACCCTGTTGCAGATATGATTTTCCCACCTGCAAAATTGGTCAGCCTTATTTCACAAGATATTCCATTGGAGCCCGGTGACATCATTGCCTGCGGCACCTCCGTCGGCGTAGGCTCCATGAAACCTGGCAGTAATGTCAGCATCATCATTGATGGTGTTGGTCGTTTAGATAATCGTTTCGAATAAATCCATTCTGCAATCAACAAAAAAACCCTTGCTACTCACATAGCAAGGGTTTTTTAATGAGCTCAGCTAACTACTAATAACTTAGTAACCAGAAACTGATGGCAGTGCCAAACTTCCTTTAGAGGCTTGAACGTTTTCATCTAAGTATTTTGTCAAAGCAAACACGGTATTTAAACAAGGTGTCGGAGTTTGAGTGATCTTGCCAAGCTCAATAACTGAGCCAAGCAAAGCATCAATCTCTAAACTACGACCAGCCTCTAAGTCTTGCAACATCGAGGTCTTGTGCTTTCCGACTTTTTCAGCGCCAGCGATACGCCGCTCAATATCTACCCGGAAAGTCACGCCCAGCTTTTCAGCAACGGTTTGTGCTTCGGCCATCATATTGCGAGCCAGCTCTTTCGTTAATGGGTACTGACAGATTCCCTCTAGCGTGCCATGGGTTAATGAGCTGATCGGATTAAAGGTCATATTGCCCCACAGCTTGAGCCAGATCTCAGAACGAATGTCTTCCAAAATTGGTGACTTAAATCCTGCAGCAGCCATCATCTCTGAGATTTTCTGAATGCGATCTGTTGTCTTACCATCTAACTCTCCCAATGGGAATCGATTGCCTTCTACGTGACGAATTACGCCAGGCGCCTGAGTAAAAGTTGCTGGATACACTACACAACCAATGATGTTGTTTGGGTTGATGGCTTTCTTAGTGAGGCCGCCAGCATCTACCGTTTCAACGGAGTGGTCTTGAAACTCGCCGCTCAACTTCTGGAAGTACCACCATGGAATGCCGTTTTGCATTGGGATCAAAATAGTCTCTGGCCCCATGATGGCTGCCAAGTCATCAAT
The DNA here is from genome assembly GCA_903835865.1 of uncultured beta proteobacterium. Classification (GTDB taxonomy): domain Bacteria; phylum Pseudomonadota; class Gammaproteobacteria; order Burkholderiales; family Burkholderiaceae; genus Polynucleobacter. Next base: position 11,760 of record CAILON010000160.1, on the reverse strand, counting down.
GATGGGTTCAACTTGATGTGCCTTCACCGCCAGAATCACTACATCTGGAGTTTCTACATCTCTAATTTTTTCAACCGCCTTCACTTCGGCCACTAAAGGCTCTGGCTGGTCATTCATAATTAAAGCGAGACCACGTTCATTAATAGCCGCTAAAGTTGCCCCACGAGCAACGACTGTTACATCATTGCCCGCTCGCGCCAACATAACAGCAAGGTAACCGCCAATAGCGCCCCCTCCACCGATCACACAGATTTTCATAGGAACTCCATAAGAACAAAAAATTTTGAATTAATGTCATATTAGAGGAGAAAATTTTGCAGTGCAACAAAATAATGATGCCTAATTTATAGGCATCCGCTTCTTTAAACTGCCTTGAGCATGTCTTTCGGCACCAAACTTCCTAAAAGCATGCCTCCAATGCTGGCTAATAAACCAGCTAGTTGAGGGGGCAAAATATTATGAGGGGCCAAAATCTCGCAGCTGATCCACACGATTAAACCGCAGATCACCGCCAATAGACCTCCTAAAGAATTTGCTCTGGGCCAATAGACCCCAAAAGCTAGTGGTACAAAAGCAGCCACTAAAGTGACCTTATAGGCACTTTCTACCATCTTAAAAATCGACAATTCGGAGTTGATCGCAAAAAAAGTGACCACTACGGTAAAGCACAAGACCGTAATACGCATGACTTTAAGTAACTCCTGATCAGTCAAGTGCTTAAAAAAGCCTCGAACAATATTTTCTGCAAAGGTCACTGATGGTGCCAGCAAGGTGGCGCTTGCACAACTCTTAATAGCTGATAGCAGCGCTCCAAAGAACATCACCTGAGCAAACACAGGGGCGTGATTCAGAATCAGTTTTGGCAGGATCATTTGTGGATCAGTGTCCAAATATTGCTTAACCAAATCAGGATTAATGAGGGTTGCCGAGTATGCCAAATACAGTGGCACAAAAGCAAAGATGAAATACAGTACTCCGCCTAGAATGGCAGCCTGCACTGCAATGTTGACGTTCTTTGATGAAGTGATACGCTGGAATACGTCTTGCTGAGGAATCGAGCCGAGCATCATGGTGCACAAGGCTGCAGTGAATCCAAGAATCGATGCCAAGTTCATATCGGGCCAGAAATTACTAAATAGCCCCGCAGCCGAAGCATGCTCAATTACTACGCCGATGCCCCCTGTTTGCGTCGTCATCTCCCCACTAATGTAGAGCATGCCAATCACAATAATAATCATCTGAATAAAGTCAGTAATAGCTACAGACCACATGCCACCAAACAAGGTGTAGATCAGCACACTTCCTGCACCAATCAACATGCCGCCTGTCTGTGAAATACTCCCCTCAGAAACTACATTGAATACCAAGCCAAGCGCTTTAATTTGTGCAGCCACCCAACCTAAGTACGAAACCACAATACATATGGTGACCAATACCTCTACCGTGCGGCCGTATTTTTCACGAAAAAAGTCACCGATGGTGAGCATGCGGCGGTTATAAAGATGTCTTGCAAAAAAGAGTCCCACCAGAATCAAACAGAGTGAAGAACCAAAGGGATCTGAAACAATGCCACCCAAACCTTCCTTTAAAAAGGTAGCTGGGACACCTAAAACTGCCTCGGCTCCAAACCAGGTGGCAAAAACAGTTGCCGTAACAATGGGTAAGGGTAGGCTATGGCCAGCTGCAGCAAAGTCTGCAGTGTTCTTCACGCGTAGGGCGGCCCATAAGCCAATGCCTACTGATACCACCCAATAGATGATGACAAACCAAATCAACATCGCCCAGTTTCTCCTTCAGGAAATTGGTCAAATTATATGGCCATGTCACTTTTAGCAATCAGGGAATAAGTACCGTTTTGAGGCAGGCTGGTCTGACATAATTCAAGGGTGAATGCCCTAAAAGAGAACCCCAATGCCGATTTGGCATATCAGAAAACCATTCTGGGATCAGTCTCTCGTACCTTTGCACTGACTATTCCGCTACTGCCCCCCATTATCGAAAAAGTAGTTGGCAATACCTATTTGCTTTGTCGCATCGTTGATACGATTGAAGATGCTGCTGATTTAAGCCCAAGCACTAAACAAGCGCTTTCTCAACTCTTTTTGGATGCGGTCCTTGAAAAATCGCCCGTAGATTCTTTTGTGGATCCCTGTCTAGATGCTCTCAAGAATTACAGCAATCAAGACGAGCTTGATTTAATTATTCATACGCCAACTATTCTGCGTATTTTGCATACTTGCTCCATTAGCGATCAAGCTGCCGTAAGCCGCTGCGTTTCTATTATGTCTAATGGCATGTCGCACTTTCATGGCAAACAAAATGAGCTAGGGCTTAAAGATCTTAAGGAATTTGAAGAATATTGCTATGTAGTTGCAGGAGTAGTTGGCGAACTGCTCACTACCATTTTTAGCAATCATTCTCCTGAATTTGCTAAACGCATTCGCGGACATGAAGACTTAGCGATTGCTTTTGGTCAAGCACTCCAAATGACCAATATCCTGAAGGACTCTCCTGAAGATCGGGAACGTGGCGTATCTTGGAAACCTGCCAATATCAGTCAAACTGAATTACTTTCCATTGCCTATCAAAAGCTAGAAGATTCCTTACGTTATATCCAACTCATACCCAAGCAAGATATTGGGATGCGGGAGTTTTGCTTTTTAGCCTTTGGCTTGGCTGCGATGACGCTCTCCAAGATTGCCAATCGCAAGCAATTTGTCCATAAGGATGAAGTCAAACTATCCCGTAGCACCGTAATGAGCTTCTACAGCTTTACGAAGATCGCCGCTTCTAGTGATGCCTTGATGAAAATATTCTTTTATCTATCCACTGGATCACTAAGAAAACTCAATCAAGATTAGATCGCACCCTCGTGATTTAAAAGCCAGATTTTAATTTGACGATACAGTCCTGGTGCGTCCTCCTTCATAAAACCACCAATGCCTTGTGCAGAAACTACGCGGTGACAGGGAGTAACTAAGGGGTAAGGATTTGCACCACAAGCTGTTCCCACTGCCCGCGCTCCACTCTTTATTTTTTTGGCAACCTGGCCATAGGCGCTTGTTTTTCCGGATGGAATATCTAAAACACTTTTCCACACTTGATTTTGATGAGCCGTACCTTGAGGCTTTAAGGGCAAATCAAATTGAAATTGGGGATTCTTGAAATACGCTTTGCACTGTCTCTCTACCTCGCGGGCCAACTGATTCTGAGGCTTGATTAAAGCGGTCGTTGCAGGTAAATAGTCAATTTTGGAGACCATCAAACTACCCTCCACCATTCCTGTTTCAATACCCAGACACCCAAAGGGCGCCTGAATCACGCAATACTGGAGATCGGCAGAAGATTTTGGATGGGATGGGGCCATAAGGAAGATTCTCACATACATTCAGAGAGGAGATGACACTGCTTTCTGCCCTAGCTATAGCCTGTGAAATGACACTTTGCTATATTGAATCTTCCTTACATATTGCAGGCAGAACCCATGGACACCTTTTTTGACGATTGGCCTTTTATAGGTCAACTGGCTCTAGTCCTCTTTTTACTCGCGCTCTCTGGTTTTTTTTCCATGGCAGAGACGAGCATGCTCTCTTCCAATCGTCATCGGCTACGTGCCATGGCCAATGGCGGTAATGCGGGCGCAGCATTAGCAGAAAGATTACTCAAGCGCATTGATTCATTACTTTCAGTGCTGTTGATCTCGAATAATTTGATCAACACCATCTTGCCTATTCTGGTGACTGGTATTGCCTTACATATCTTCGGGGAGAGCGGCTTCGTTCTATCGATCGCCACGCTCGTAGTGGCACTGCTCATTATCGTTTTTAGTGAAATCACCCCTAAAGTCATTGGCGCAGCCTTTCCAGAAAAAATTGCCTGCAGTGTTGGCTGGTTCATTCTGCCCCTAACCTTTATTTTGAAGCCCCTGCTATGGCTCATCAATAGCTTTGTTTCTGGCCTCATGCGGGTCTCTGGCCTTCAGTCTTCAGCAGACAGTCGAGCCATGAGCAAAGAGGAATTGCGAAGCTTAGTGCTCGAATCCAATCGCTTTGTCTCAACTCATCATCGCAATATTTTGCTCAATCTTTTCAATTTAGAAAATATTACGGTTGACGATGTCATGACACCTCGATCCAAAATTGAAGTACTGGATCTATCTAGACCAATCGATGAAGTCATTCAACAGCTAGAAACCTGTTATCACAATAAATTACCTGTGTGCGATGGAGATTCGGAACGCATTATTGGAATTCTCTCGGTTAAAAAAGCACTCTCTCTTCTTGGTGACACTGATCTGAAACACGAGGACTTTAAGTCCTTGTTAAATGAGCCTTATTTCATCCCCAGCGGCACTCCCGTACTACAGCAGATGCAATTCTTTCAAGACAACCAACAACGTCTGAGCTTGGTTGTAAATGAGTATGGCGAAGTGTTAGGCCTGGTCACATTCGAAGACATTGTTGAGGAATTAATTGGCGAGTTCACGACATCCTTCTCAAACTTATCTACTGACCCACATTGGCTAGCAGATGGCACTTATTTGGCGAGCGGCAGTGCATCACTTCGAGATCTCAATCGCCTCCTGAATCTGAATTTACCGCTAGATGGCCCACGCACCTTAAATGGATTGCTACTCGATAAACTCGAGGCCATCCCCGACCACGATGTCAGTGTTCGCCTTGCCGGAATTGTTATGGAAATCGTGCAATTCGATGAACAGGGCATTAAAACTGTCAAACTGCATCGACCCGCTTTCAATAGCAGTCAAGATTGAGCGTAAATCATGATGACTCACTCATTATTCGTATCTGGCATGAAATCGCTGTTAACGCGATGGACTCCAGAGCGAGTGATATTCATATTGAGGCAGGCTCACATAGCACTCTAGTACGCATACGGGTAGATGGCTTACTACAAGAGCACTCCCGACACTCCGCTCAACTCCACGAAAGACTCATCACCCGCATCAAGATTCTAGCGCGGCTCGATATTGCTGAAAAGCGCCTTCCGCAAGATGGGCGCCTTTGTATTGGTCATGATTTTTCTAAGCCAGATGTGGATTGTCGAGTTTCTATATTGCCAACACTCTATGGAGAAAAGGCAGTTATTCGCATTCTGCCTAACCGCATTGCAGAACTCGCATTAGAACAATTAGGTTTGTTACCTGAGCAGCTACACATTTTTAAAAATGCACTAAGTCAAGTTAACGGATTAATCCTCGTTACCGGTCCAACTGGCAGTGGTAAAACACGTACCCTGTACAGCGGCCTACAGATGCTCAATCAGATTCACCGCAATATTTGCTCGATTGAAGATCCGATTGAAATACGATTGCCTGGTATCAATCAAGTCGCATACCATCCTCGGGCGGGACTCGACTTTTCGACGATCATTCGGGCCCTACTGAGACAAGATCCCGATGTCATCATGATTGGCGAAATTCGGGATAGGGCGAGCGCTGAACTTGCCATTCAGGCGGCACAAACTGGGCATCTTGTTTTAAGCACCCTTCATACTCGCAACGCTAAAGCTGCACTATTCAGACTACAAAATCTGGGCATTGATCAACATTCACTTGAATCGTGCATTCGGAGTATTAGCTCGCAACGCTTAGTTCGCAAAACCTGTCATCACTGTCATGGACAGGCCTCTTCACAAAAATCGATCTGTGAGACCTGCAATGGGAGTGGCTACTTTGGCCGTGTAGGCGTGCATGAAGTACTCAACACCACCCATATATTTAACCCCGATCTAAGTTACCCCTCTATGCATGCTGCAGGAATGCATCATGTTGAAAGAGGCTGGATTAAACAAGATGTGCTCGATGCCGAAATAGGCACTTGGTCATGAGTCAAAAACTATCTAAACCAGACCAGCTTAGCTTTGCTCGGCAACTCCTTACCTTGCTAGAGGCCGGTCTAGCGCTTCTCAATGCAATTGAGCTAATACACCAAACCGCTCCAAAATCATGGCATTTGTGGTTAGAAAATATTCACTCACAATTAAAAAATGGGTATAGCTTGTCACAATGTCTGCGAGCAGATCCCCCTCTTTTCGCGATGGAATTTATTAATCTTGTCAGCGTGAGTGAGCGCACAGGGGATATTGAACTTGCCCTTACTACTATCTGTGAACAACTCGAAGCCCAAATTGAATTGCGACGTAAAGTGCAGCAAGCGCTTGCCTATCCAATCATCACACTAACGACCTCCCTAGCACTGATAATCGTCATGATGGTTTGGGTGGTGCCTGTTTTTAAGGATGTGTTCGCCCATTTTCAGGCAGAGCTTCCAGGGCCTACCCGACTGTTGATAGAGATCTCTTCCTTGCTAGAACGTTACTTTCTGGAGCTTGGCTTATGTGTAGTACTGAGTAATATTATTTTTTATTTCAGTTGGCTAAAATCCGTGCGCCTACAGAGGCAATGTGACCGACTGAGCTTTCGTCTTCCTATCCTTGGTCCATTATTAAGACTGGCGACATTAACGTATTGGTGTCGCACATTGGGTCATCTCATTTCATCAGGACTCTCCTTGCCCGATGCCCTTCGTGTCACAGCCCAATCTTCAAATCATTGGCTTAGCCATGACTTCAGCGCTGAAGTATTTAAACAGCTCACGCGAGGCTGGCCTTTAGGAGAGTCATTAATGATGGCTGATCCAAAACATATCCTCTTTGACCTTGAAACACTTCAGTTACTGAGGGTTGCCGCTGAAAGTGGTTCGCTAGATAGCATGCTTTGTAAGCGCGCCAATATTCTGGGATCGGAGCTTAGTAATCGCTTAAATACCCTAAGCCAAACACTGGAACCTCTTTTAATTGTGATTGTTGGGATAATTATTGGTAGCTTAGTCATCATCCTGTATCTCCCTATCTTTAACCTTGGACAGATTGTGTAATGAGCCTGCTCAATAACATCGACCTCATCCGTATTTTGCTAATACTGATACTGCTGTATTTGGGCTATGTGGATTTGCGCAGCTTTAGGCTTCCAGACTTTATTACCTTGCCACTAATTATTGCCGGCCTTCTTTTCAATTTCCTTTCGCCATCAAGCTTTGTTGATATTACCGACTCAGTGGCTGGGGCACTCATTGGCTATGGATCTCTTTGGCTCTTAAATTGTCTTTATCGACTGGCCAAGAGCCAAGATGGCATCGGCATGGGTGATGCAAAACTATTGGCCGCTCTGGGCGCCTGGTTAGGCTGGGCTGCTCTACCCAGCATCCTCCTAATCGCCTCAATCTCCGGATTTATTGGCGGCATGATCTACCTCAAATGGCGCCAACAAAGTTCTCACCATCCATTTCCTTTTGGACCGTTTCTTGCCTTTGCTGGCATTATTGAGCTGTTATGGCCACAGAATCTTCCACTATTCCTCCTGGGCAATCTCAGTTAAATGCCTTAAGAGAACGTCTCCCCTTGGTTGGTCTAACCGGGGGCATTGGCTCAGGCAAAACTGCCGTAAGTGATTTACTTGCACAATTAGGTGCCGGCATTATCGACACCGATTTGATCGCACACCAAATTACCGCTCCTGGTGGCAATGCCATTCCCCTGATTCAAGCGCGATTCGGGCCAGAATTTATTGAGCCTAGCGGTGCTTTAGATAGAGCCAAAATGCGGGCTCTCGTCTTTAGTAAACCAGATGCCAGAAAGGCCTTAGAAGAAATTACCCACCCCTTAATTCGTCAAGAAACCTTAAGGCAGGCTACGCTGCTAGCTGACTCTGTTGCTCCCTACCTCGTCTTTGTTGTACCCCTGCTCGTTGAGTCAGGGAGCTGGGTGGACCAAATTGACTACCTAGTGGTGGTCGACTGCCCTGAGGAGTCCCAAATTCAAAGGGTAATGCAGCGCAGCAATCTACCCAGACTCGAGGTGGAGGGGATTTTAAAAGCTCAAGCAAGCCGCCAAGAGAGACTTAATCTAGCAAATGCCGTCATCGATAATCAAGGCAATCTAGCTAATCTCAAATCAGCAGTTGAACAATTGCACCAAAAAATCTTAGGGATTAAGAAAGCAAAACTCAGTTCGTCATAGAATATGGGCTTGTGATTGTTTACGAATACCCCTTTAACGAATTAGTTCGAAGCATGCTTCGACTGGAGTACTTGTTCGCCCGTTTCAATCACTTCAATCGCTCCGACGATCCCGAGCTTCACCATAATGCAATCTCTATGTTATTTGATCTTGGCGACATTGGATCACGCGGGGATATCAAAGCATTACTCCTCAAAGAGTTTGAGCGTCAGAAATATGCCTTAAATGGACTTAAATCCTCACAAAAAGTAGATCAAGAGGCACTCACTCAAACTCTCGCTGAAATTGATGCGGTTGCAAGCAGTATTAATCATTCTATGGGTAGACCCAATTTAGTCATCTCCGAAAGCGAATGGTTAAATGCCATCCGCACTAGATTAAATATTCCAGGTGGAACAAGTCCGATCGATTTGCCTAGCTATCACGCTTGGAAAAATAGTCCCTCAAGTGAGCGCCGCTCCCTTCTTGATCAATTTGTTGCACCTCTCTTGCCGTGGCAAGAAGCATGTCAATTATTTTTACGCTTACTTCGTCAATCAGGCGAAGCAAAAGATGTCGTTGCACATAATGGTTCTTTTCAACAAGCGCCGTCGGGCAAGGTCTATCAATTGATGCGGCTGGCAGTTGAAGATGACACACTCTACTCAGAAATTAGTGCCAACAAATATCTACTCTCGGTAAGGTTTTTAAAAGCAGAGCGGGATAAAAAAGCACAGCACATCAATGTCGATGTGCCATTCAAACTGACCCTTTGTCAGTTCTAAGCGAGTAACTCTCTAAGCCTTTCCAGCATTGGCCAAGCGGCTGGTAGGAGGGGCTCAACTGAGGGGGTTTTTGCAGAGATTAGCTCCCACGATAAAGCCTGACCTTCGCAACCCACAGGTGTGCCAGACCACTGTCGAATAACGCTTACATGCAGACGCACATACGCATGAGGGTAATCATGCTCCAGAACCGTAAGCTCTTCGCTAGACTCAATCTCAATACCCAACTCTTCTTGAAGCTCACGTTTTAGCGCCTCAAAAACAGATTCCCCTTTTTCAATTTTTCCACCAGGTACTTCCCAGTAACCAGCATAGGGCTTGCCTTCTGGTCTTTGCCCTAATAGATAGCGCCCTTGAGTATCTAATAAGATACCAGCCGCAACTTCTGTGACGAGACGTTGATCTTGAGTCATGGCAATGAAACGCTTTTAGGCGTGAGATCCAGCCCAATGTTTTGCAAATTGCCAAGCGACGCGACCAGAACGTGAGCCACGCTCCAATGCCCAGACCAAAGCTTCAGAGCGCGCTGCTTCAATCTGCGCAGCACTTAAACCAAAATGAGTCAGCCAATGCGCCACGATGGCCAAATACTCATCTTGCTTGGGTGGGTAAAAAGATAGCCATAATCCAAATCGTTCAGATAAAGAAATCTTTTCTTCAACAACTTCACCTGGATGAATTTCGCCATCCTCGCCATAAGCATAACTTTCGTTATCCTTCATATATTCCGGTAAGAGATGACGTCTATTGGAGGTAGCGTAAATCAGAATATTGTCGACTTGAGCCGAAACCGAGCCGTCAAGAGCTGATTTCATAGCTTTATACCCTGATTCACCCTCGTCAAAAGACAGATCATCACAAAACACAATGAAGCGCTCAGGCCGCTCAGCCAAGATATCGGCAATATCAGCCAAATCTGTTAAATGATCTTTCTCAACCTCTACCAGACGCAATCCTTGGCCTGCAAATTCATGCAAGCTAGCTTTAATCAACGAAGACTTGCCTGTGCCTCTAGCTCCTGTGAGCAAAATATTATTGGCAGGCTTTTTTTGAATGAAGTTTTTGGTATTGTCCCGAATTGCATCGCGCTGACGGTCAATATTCTTTAGATCATCAAAAGTAATATCTGAAACATGCTTGACTGGCTGCATAAAACCTATGCTGCCAAAGATACTATCTCGTCTACGCCATCTAAATGCTGTGGAAGACTTCCACTCATCCTCTGTTAAGGGCTTGGGTAGGAAAGTTTCAAGATGATTTAAAAGCTGCTCTAGTTTTTCATTCATTTTTATTAACTTTTAAGAACGGTAGTCAGCATTAATCGAAACATAATCATGTGATAAGTCACAAGTCCATATCGTTTGTGAAGCAGTGCCTCGACCTAAATCAATCTTGACAGTAATTTCGGAGGATTGCATCACTCTCTGACCATCAGCCTCTTGATAGCTGGGGTTACGCCCACCATCCTTGGCAACCCAAACATCACCCAACCACATCTGCACCTTAGCAACATCTAAATCCAAGATGCCTGCATACCCAACCGCTGCCAAGATTCGGCCAAGATTAGGGTCACTTGCAAAAAAGGCGGTCTTTACCAAAGGGGAATGGGCAATTGCCTTGGCTACTAGGCGGCACTCTTCTACTGTTTTGCCACCCATAACTTCAATAGCCATAAATTTCGTGGCACCTTCGCCATCGCGCACAATCATTTGCGCTAATTTTCTAGCAATCACAATGAGCGCATCGCGCAAAATGGCATAGTTCGAATCTGCAGCAGACGTAATCTGAACTGAGGATTTTCCTGTTGCCATAATGATGAAAGAATCATTCGTTGAGGTATCGCCATCAATAGTGATGGCATTAAATGATTGGTCAGCAACTTCACGGGTCAAGCTCGTCAACAAACCTGGTGCAAAACCCGCATCAGTGGCAATGAAACCCAACATGGTTGCCATATTGGGATGAATCATGCCGGCACCCTTACAGATGCCCGTCATCGTCACAAGACCCTCAGGAGTCTGGACTGTTGCTGAGCAAGCCTTAGGTTGAGTATCGGTTGTCATGATGGCTTCAGCTGCATCCAACCAGTTGTCCTCGCCTAAGTTGGCTACTGCTGCCGGCAAAGCAGAAATAATTTTCTCAATTGGCAAAGGCTCCAAAATCACGCCAGTAGAAAATGGCAAGATTTGTTCAGGGTTTAATTTGAGATCTTTTGCTAAAGCAGCGCAAGTTTCTAAAGCATGTTTCATACCCTGCTCACCAGTGCCAGCATTGGCATTACCAGTATTAACGACTAAGGCCCGAATCTCACTATGACGGCCATCTTGGGCTAAATGCTCTCGACAAACTTGAACTGGGGCCGCACAAAAGCGATTGAGGGTAAATACCCCAGCCACTTGAGAGCCTGGCGCTAATGTCATGACTAACAAATCTTTGCGATTGGCTTTTTTGATTCCAGCCTGAGCAATTCCCATCTCAAAACCTGAAATAGGTTTGAGGTCTGATTTTTGAGGAAGCGGTAGATTAACTGGCATAGAAAACTAAATGAGTATTAGGTAACAGGGGCATCAAGCTATCCCCCACCTCTGCGAGTATAAAGATCAAATCGCTTTAAAGCTGTCTCACACTCAATAGCAGTCCAGTTTTCAGCAAACTTCAGCCTTAAATCTAGAACTGGGATATGTAGGAGTGCTATTTTTCGAGATGGCTTGCTACTGCCCTCTATTTGCAATTGTGGATTTTGCGTCCTCAGCAAGATGCGCCCATCAATGACTAAAGTCGAATTTGGGTATAAGTCACCGAGGGCTTGAGGCAGCCAGCGTACTAAATCTTCAGGGGTGCAGCCCATCTCCCTGGCAAATTGCGTCATTTGAACGAAGGGGACGTGAAAAACTTATCCGCCAGCCACTGGAGGGCAAATAGCCAGTGCATCGTCGGCTTTCAGAACATATTGATT
>CAILON010000159.1 GCA_903835865.1 uncultured beta proteobacterium | reverse complement strand
TTCCAGAGCTTCATGCTCCAGTGCTTCTGATAGCTCAATTGTTAGCTTTAGAGCAAGCTCTTTCAAGAAAGTGCTCAATTAAATTCCCCTGCTTCATCTTCAATGAAGCTCAGCACAATGATTCAACACTACCCATGATGAAGGGTCTATTGCCGCGCATCTTTTTGATGCCTAATGCCTTCAGAAAAGATTCTCCTTTATTTAGGGTCAGTAAAATCAATTACATAATTCAGTGCAAAAAATAAGTTATCGCCCTGACATGGGCTTTTTTGCTGCAATGCTTTATTCATCTCAGTAGGACTAAGGGGCTTTGCTGCAAAATTGCTATCTACCTGAGTTTGTTGAAACAATTCAAAAATAATGCCCGATGCCGCATAGCCTGCGCATTTAGTAATTGCGCTTATATATAAATCGCGCTCCAAAGCCATTAACTTATTTGTACCGCCACCATTTTGAATCCAAAAATACACCTTAGATTGGGACTCTATGCTTTCTAGCATTACTGCATAGCGCTCTGGAGTCATATTGCCTGTAAAGAAGCTGGAAATATAAACCGGTAGTGGGGTCACTGCATTCAAATCCATGACTTGGCGTTTCAAGTACTTAGTTAGCTCAACTCTTGGGGGCAGCTCTCTCCATTGGCGATCATCTATCTCTAAGGGGAGATACCAGCCAGATATCGCATCCTTTGGAAGTACTTTCACCCAATGTTGAGCTAGGAGTAAATTAGCCTCATTCATTTTTCTAAAATAGCTACCAACAATTGAAGGGGGCTGCTTTAATCGCGTAAAAATTTCTGGATCGCCTCCTAGGCCAACGATCAGCTTTAGCTCTGCTTTAGAGGCTTCAAGCATACGATCCTTTAACCAAGCCTGATTTTTTGGAGATGAAAAAGTATTGCCAAAGGCTGTCCACTGAATGACGAGGGTATTAAATCCTTTTGTCTTTGCAAGAGTGAAAATAGTAGGCCAGTTTTCTACAGGAATCGTGAGATCAGATTCTCTAGGTTGAAAGAAAATGCCCCTGACATCACTTGCTGATGCAATGCTAGATAGCACACAAAATAGAATTGCCAGAATAATTCTCATCACCAGCGTCCTCCTAAACTTAACATAACTACACTTTTGTCATTCAGATAGGTTTTGAAAGCGTACTGATATTCCAAGCCCACCAATATTTTATTGGGGTAAGCGTTGTATTTACTTTGCCCCTGCCAAATGTTCCAGCGAGCGCCGACACCCACCCGCTCATCAAGCCCATTAGCCTGATTCAGACTAGTCCATTGCACGTGAACATAAGGTTCAATCGTTTGTCCTTCTGCAACTTTATGGTGATAACTAACGCGATAATCCGAGACCAGAGATGTAACAGAGGTCGATAAGTAGTGCGCTGCATCTAAATAGAGATTTTGCGCTATCCATCCGGGGCCATTGGGATGCCAATCATCACTGTAGCGACCTGAATTTAAAAATGAGGCGCTAGCCCTCAACATCATTGAGGTTTGAGTGTATTGACCGCGATCTAGTGGGGTTTGTTCCTCAACCGCCAAATTCAGAATGTAATCAGACAAAGGCTTCCATCGCAATCCCGCAGCAATCATCGGGGCATAGATAGGAACAGCAGAGTTATTGAGACCTCCACCGGCGAAGATACGCGTGTAAGCAGACAGTGTCTTACCATTATCAATAGCGGGATTGCCTAATCGATATGCAGCCTCAGCCTGTGAATAGCTACGGTAATTAACGCCGGGTTGTCCAACGTTAGGGGCGGCGGTTACCTGGTTACCACTCATAGCATCTGCAGTAAATGACCAACGACGCTCTAAATCTTCGTGCATTCTTCTCATGCCAAACTGCTGATTTTCAATCTCGGGCGTTCTTTCTGATGGACTATAGCGATTGAAGCTATCAATCGCCTCCTCTGAATAACGAATTGCTTGTTTATTTTTTCCAAGCTTCTGGGTGGTGTAGGCTAACTGCTTCACAAGCTCCTCATCGTCGGGACGCGTTTTTAATGAAGCCTTTAAAAAGTTTTCTGCACGTAAATACCTGCCTTGACGATAGTAGGCAAAACCCAAGGATGCCTGCGTCGCACTGTCATACGGATTTAATGCTAAAGCCTTGTCCAAATATACAATTGCCTCGCTGACTTTTCCTTCAATCAATAAAAGAGAGGCGATCTGGGAATAATAAGTAACAGATGGCTGTATTGCCGCTGCTTTAGATAAATCCATTAGAGCTGAATTCGGGTCAGATTTCAGCTTAGTTTGTGCTTGGAGCCACCAATAGCGATCGTTTTTTTCCCCATTCACCTTCTCATACATCACAAGCCACTTATTGAGTTCCTTGAGATCCCCTAGCGATTGTGCAGTGGTAGCAGCACTTAAGGCATCCTTAGGTGTGATCAAATCTATCGGGATTGAATTCCATGCGATCAAGGCACGTAAATAATTCTTAGCAAAAAATGCTTGATAGGCTACTGCCCTCTCTTTTTCAGGACCTGGCGCTAGCTCTTCTGCGCGCTCAAAAGCAAATAAACCCAAACCGGGGACC
>CAILON010000158.1 GCA_903835865.1 uncultured beta proteobacterium | reverse complement strand
GACTGGCTCAAATCCACCGGTATCTACACAAATAAATGCGCGCTCGCCAATGCGGCCTTTACCGTAGTGACGATCCCTGGTTAAGCCTGAAAAATCTGCCACCAATGCATCGCGTGAACGCGTCAGGCGATTAAAGAGTGTCGACTTTCCAACATTGGGTCGACCGACAATGGTGATGACTGGATTCATTTTGGACTGTACGCCGCTAGTTTTCCACCTTGAGATTGAATCAAGATGAGACCACCCACTGCAATAGGGGCGGCTGTGATTGGACTACTGTCATGACGAAAGCGTGCAAGGTACTCGCCATTCGCCTGTGAAAATGCATGTACATACCCTTCCGTATCACCCATGAGGAGAACCCTTCCAACAGCAAGGGGCTCACCTACATCGCGGAAAGTCAGTTTGGTGTTCTCCCAAACCTGAGTGCCATCTTTGCTAGCAAAGGCAGTGATATAGGATTTCTCATTTGCAGAAAATACCATGTCAGTACTTTGAGCGGTGCCAGTGTAGCTAGAAAAATCTTTGAACCACAAGAGATTTCCTGTGCGAACCTGAGCGCAACCAATGCGGCCTTGATAAGAAACAGCGCAAAGAAGGTCCCCTTCAATGCTAGGCTTAGCGGTCACGTCATTTAAGCGTTCGATCTCTGAAAAGCCCTTAGGAAAAGAAATGGGGGTCTCCCAAATCAATCCGCCATTTGCAATCGCGATCATGCCAAAACGTCCACCTGAAAATCCTGTGACCACGACTTCATTATTAATCGGCAACATCCCGTATCCAACGCGTAATGACAAAGCGGATTGGGGACGTTGATAGCTCCATTTACGAGTACCAGTTTGGGCGTCCAAACCGACAAAGCGATTATCTAAGGCTCGCACAATGACAATGCCGCCAGCCACTACAGGCTCACTTAATACTTCACTAGGAATATTAGCGGTCCATAACTGCTTGCCAGTGTCATCAAATGCATAGACGTTGCCTTTAATGCCCACTACCGCAGTAATTCGACCATCAGAACCCGGGCCAATGGCAAGACGCTCAGGAACAGATGCTTCCCATATTTTTTTACCAGTAGCTAGATCAATCTTGGTGACATCGCCACTGTGGGATGCGGTATATGCACCATCACCCGCAATCGCTGGATGAAAATTAAATGTTTCGGAAGAGCCAATGTCGGCAGTCCACATTGGAACCATCTCAAACTGATTACTGACGGGCGTTAACTCAGCAGGCTTGCGCACGCGCGAGTTTCCTGAGCAGGCAACTAGCGCTATGGCAAGAAAGCCCAAGATCGAAATGCTTGCCAACTGTCTAGTTAGGCGCTTTACCGTCATCTTCACTGCGTAGTTCCTCCAACAGCATCTAATTTCACTTTCAAGAGGCGACGCGCCTCTTCAGGAAATTCTTTTGCTTGGTCTAATTTTTTCCATGCCTCTTGATAGCTGGCTTTAGCTTCAGCATTTTTCTTTTGCGCCAGATACCAATCGCCACGACGCTCAAGCCACAAAGCTTCAAATCCCTGAATCGGTTTATCTTTCAGAATCTGATCAGCTTCAGCAATATCCTTCTCGCCACCCTGCTCAATCAGCTGGGATACCAAGCGTAATTTAGCCAACGCTAAGTAACCGTCATTGGATGCGTTCTTGGCAGCCCAACGCAGGTAATCTATTGCTTTAGCACTATCACCTGCATCCGAAGCAATTCGAGCAGCAACCAAACTTGACATAGCCGCATAAGGAGTGCGAGAAAAATCTTTTTGCAAATCATTTGCAGCACGCAAAGTGAGATCTTTATCCCCTTTCGCAATAGCCGCTACCATGGTCTCGTAAAGCTTTGATGCTTCGACGGCTTGGCTGTTACGCCACCATTGATAGCCACTATAGCCAGCATAAGCAAACAAGACTACCGTGAGCACCCCAGTAATCAGGTTGCGGTACTTTTGCCAAAATGCTTTGAATTGGTCTAATTGTTCTTGTTCTTCTAAATCTAAAGGCATGTCAATCCAAGCTTATTCATAGTTAATTGCGTTGATCATTAGGCTAATTCTATTCGGAGGCGCCTACCAAGGCATCAATTACCGCTTCTAACACCCCATCTAAAGGCACGGCTTTTTGCTCCCCGCTACCGCGTAAGTCCTTTAATTGAGCCTCATTCTTCGCCAATTCATCGGGTCCGATGATGACAGCAAAAGCAGCACCGCTACTATCCGCCTTCTTCATTTGCGACTTAAAGCTGGCTGACAGGCCATCAGGAGGGCAAAACAGAATAGTATCAATTCCAGCACTACGGAGTCGTTCAGCAATAATCATTGCCGCAGTGAATGTCTCGCCACCCTGATGCAATACAAAAATATCACATCCTGGTGCAGCCTCAGGTAATGAACCTGATACCTTCATCAACTCTAAAACACGCTCCATACCCATGGCCCAGCCACAAGCAGGTGCTGCTTTACCACCCATGCGCTCAATCAGCGGATCGTAGCGACCGCCGCCAGCAATCGTGCCTTGAGCTCCTAATTCATCGGTAACCCACTCAAATACAGTGAGATTGTAGTAATCGAGTCCACGAACTAAGCGTGGATTGATCTTGCAGGGAAT
>CAILON010000157.1 GCA_903835865.1 uncultured beta proteobacterium | reverse complement strand
TCTCCAAACCTTGGCAGGAACCCCCCTTCTTCAGCATGTTTTGAATACTGCTTTAGCGCTCCAAGGGAAAGCATCTAAGCAAGGCCCTATTGTTGTTGTTGGACACGGTGCTGCAGACGTAAAAGAATTTTTAGCCAATGCTACTAAGGTAGATTCTGCTTTTGGCAAAGTCAGCACTGCATTGCAGGCTGAACAAAAGGGCACAGGGCATGCGCTACTCCAAGCCCTCTCAAAATTAGATCCACAAGAACCAACCATGGTTCTTTACGGGGATGTTCCGCTCACTAGCAAAAAAACACTGAGCAAGTTAGCAAAACTGGCTGATGGTGTGCGCGGCAAAGATTGTGCTTTAGCACTTCTTACTCAGAACTTAAGCAACCCCACTGGTTATGGCCGCATCGTGCGCACTGCAGATGGTTCAGTGCAGGCGATTGTTGAAGAGAAAGATGCGACGCTTGCGCAGAAGGCAATTCAAGAAATTAATACCGGCATCATGGTGCTGCCAACCAATTCCTTAAAGAAATGGCTAAAGGCATTACGGTCTAGTAATGCACAAGGTGAGTACTATTTAACCGATGTGATTGCGATGGCTGTAAAAGATGGTGTGCCGATTCGCACTACTCAAGCCGATGATGAATTTGAAACAGTTGGTGTGAATAGTCGTGATCAGTTGGCCACTCTTGAGCGAGTACATCAACTGAATATTGCCAATCAATTAATGGATGCGGGCGTATCGCTTGCTGATCCTGCGCGCATTGATGTGCGCGGTACGCTTGATTGCGGCACAGATGTGTCTATCGATGTAGGTTGTGTGTTTGAGGGTGTGGTGACCCTAGCATCTGGCACTAATATTGGCCCTTATTGCGTAGTACGCAATTGCGTGATTGGTAAAGGGGTAACCATTCACGCATTTAGTCATTTAGATGGCGCTAAGGTTGGCAATCAATCGATCATCGGGCCTTATGCGCGTTTGCGTCCTGGTGCTGACTTAGCCAATGACGTTCATATTGGCAACTTTGTCGAGGTGAAGAACAGTAAGATTGCCGCCAATAGCAAAGCCAACCACTTAGCTTATGTGGGCGATGCTGTTGTAGGCTCTAGAGTTAATATTGGCGCTGGAACGATTACTTGTAATTACGACGGTGTAAATAAACATCAAACCATCATTGAAGATGATGTCTTTATTGGATCAGATACGCAATTGGTTGCTCCGGTACGCGTAGGTCGAGGTGCAACACTTGGCGCTGGTACTACGCTTACGAAAGACGCTCCACCAAATCAACTCACAGTATCTCGAGCCAAACAAATTTCAATGCAGTGGCAACGCCCTGTTAAAAAAGTTCAAAAGATTGCAGCAAAAAAAGTGGCTAGCAAAAAAGTGCCTGTCAAAAAATCTGCGCCTAAATCCGTAAAGGGTAAAAAATAATGTGTGGCATTGTTGGCGCGGCATCGCATAAAAATATTGTGGATGTTTTGGTAGAGGGCTTACGTCGCCTGGAGTACCGTGGTTATGACTCCTGTGGCTTCGCAGTGATTAATGCGGATGACGCGCAACATCCCATTGAGCGGGCGCGTACCACCGCAAGGGTTTCGGAGCTGGCTGAGCAGGGTAAAGAATTCCATGGCACTTTAGGTATTGCGCATACTCGCTGGGCGACTCATGGCAAGCCAGATACACAAAATGCACATCCCCATATTTCCAATAGTTTGATCGCAGTGGTACATAACGGCATTATTGAAAATTATGAAACCCTTCGCAACGACTTAAAAGCGGCTGGCTATGTCTTTACTTCTGAGACAGACACAGAAGTCATTGCGCATTTAATTCATCAAGCATATGTGGCACAAGCTAAGCAAGATTTGCCAGCTGCGGTGCGCTCCGTACTTCCTCTATTACATGGTGCCTATGCGATTGGTGTGATTGCACAAGATAGACCAAAGACTTTGGTTGGAGCGCGTGCGGGATCGCCCTTGGTTGTGGCGCTTGGTGAACATGAAAACTTTTTGGCTTCAGATGCCCTTGCCTTAGCTGGCCGTGCGCAGGCCATGATGTATTTAGAAGAAGGTGACATTGCTATCTTGCAGGCCGATAGCGTAGAAATTATTGATCAGAGTGGCAATGTTGCGCATCGTGAACGTAAGGTCATGCCTGCCCAAGCAGATTCGGTAGATCTGGGGCCATATCAGCATTACATGCAAAAAGAAATCTTTGAGCAGCCAAGAGCTATTGGTGATACCTTGGCCAATATTGCATCCTTTGGGCCTGAATTATTTGGTGCTAATCCTGAGGATTGGAAAGCATTCGATCAAATTTTAATTTTGGCATGTGGTACTAGTTATTACTCTGCTTGCGTTGCTAAATACTGGCTAGAGGATATTGCCGGCATTCCAACCCAGGTAGAGATTGCCAGCGAATATCGATATCGCACTACCGTACCAAATCCTAAAACCTTGATTGTGGTGGTTTCACAGTCTGGCGAGACGGCAGATACCCTGGCAGCACTACGTCATGCTAAAGCTCTGGGCCATTGTTATACCTTGGCTATTTGCAACGTAGCCAGTAGCGCCATGGTGCGCGAAACTGACTGGCACTTCTTGACTAAGGCTGGCGCGGAAATTGGGGTGGCATCCACCAAGGCGTTTACCACGCAGTTACTTGCGCTATATCTCTTGGCAGTTTCTATTGCGAAACGTGCTGGCAGAATTTCTGCTGAAAAAGAAAAAGAGCTACTTCGGGAATTACGTCACTTACCTAAAGCGCTGCATGCTGTGCTTGCGCTTGAGCCGCAAATTATTGCGTGGAGCGATGCTTTTTCTAAATGTGAGAACGCGTTGTTCTTAGGACGGGGTTTACATTACCCCATTGCCCTAGAGGGTGCACTAAAGCTAAAAGAGATTTCCTATATACATGCTGAAGCCTATCCGGCAGGGGAGCTCAAGCATGGCCCATTGGCTTTGGTAACAGACAAGATGCCTGTAGTGACAGTTGCTCCTAATGACGCCCTATTGGAAAAGCTGAAATCAAATATGCAAGAAGTAAAAGCACGGGGAGGCAAGCTCTACGTTTTTGCTGATCAAGATACTCAGATTGTGAGTAGCGAAGGTATCAATGTCATTCGGCTACCTGAGCACTACGGCAATCTCTCGCCGATTTTGCACGTAGTGCCTCTTCAACTGCTGGCCTATCACACCGCCTGCGCACGCGGAACTGATGTGGATAAGCCCAGAAATTTAGCTAAGAGCGTTACAGTCGAGTAGTTTTTCTTGGGCTTGACTCTTACTCAGAGTTGTGAACAAAATTCGCTATAAAAATCAGTGTGTTACAAAGCTATGATTTGAAATCTGTGTTCAAATATCTCTTGT
>CAILON010000156.1 GCA_903835865.1 uncultured beta proteobacterium | reverse complement strand
ATCAACTTCACCCTGCATAAGTTTTGCGATGACCCCCGAAGCTTTTGACTCAAGTGACACAGGCTTTGAAGTCACTGTTCCCTCGGACGCAAGCGCTGCAACGGCTGCGCTTCCACAAGGTAATTCATATGCACATTGAATCCACTTAAGGCCTGGTTTATTAAGGTCCTTGATTGCCTTAATTCTAAAAGCATTCTTGACAGGCACTGCAAGCACAATGCGATTAAAAACAAATTCTTGATAGATCGGAGCTCTCGCTGATGCACCTTGCATATCTTTGTTTGATGCTGAAACAAAAACATCTACTGGCGCTCCTGCAATTATTTGTGTTGTCAAGGTCGGCGAAGCTAAGAATGAAAAGGTTACTGCAGTCTTCGGATGTGTCTTTTCGAATAACTTTCCTAGGTTGGTGAAACTATCGGCCAGGCTAGATGCCGCAAATACTGTCAAATGGGTTTTTTGACTTGCGTAACCATGAGGAAGGATCGAAAAAAAAGAAACGGCCAGTAGCGCGGAGAAGGTTTTCTTGTAGCGCGCGTGCATGCAATGACTATACAACAGTGCAAAAGTACGTTCGCCCACTCTCTTGCCCATAGAAAACGACAAAAATATCCAAGGTTATACATAAAACTAAACACTTTTTAAATAGGAAGGTGAGCATGAATTGAAGTCAAGCACTATTGAAATAAAGAAGAGTCGCCCTATAAGCCGGATCAGATATCCCGTTCACGCCCAGCCAAGACCATCGAAGGCGTTGAGGAATGCAACCTCGCTTGTGCTAACGGTGATAGGTACGTTTTGCTCCAGTGAAAGCAGTGAACTGCGAGGCTGAAGTCATCGAAGCGTTTATTTCTACGCTAAGTGATCCATCAGTATTTACTTGCAGCCCTACTACACCTCGAACCATGCCCGCGCCGACGGTGTATCCAACCGCATGAGGAATACCGTATCCCGGACCTCCAGTGGGTGATCCCGGCGGATCGTTAGCTACGAAAGTTACTAATTGATAAGCGACCAATCCAGAGGCAGCAGTTAATTTATCTGGAGTACCTTGTCCATCGCCAATATTGATCATTACTTGCGTTGCATCCCCGTCTGGATTGGTCCACCAACCAGTTGAGAAAATCCATTTAGAAATATCAACAGGTTCCGGAGCAATTGCAAGATGGCTCCATGAATAATCATTTTTCCCGGTAACCGAACCGCCCATTACGAGCGAATTGGCATTCCTATAAGTTGTGATCAGATTGCCACTGTATCCAATCGTGCCATCTAAGAACCAATTGCCAGAGGCGGCGCCTATCACGTCATAATCAATCTTGCCCATGCGATTGCCAGTGGCCCGTTGGAGCTGGGCTTCGTAGGCGCTTTGAATTACCGTAGTGAAGAATGGCAATGGGTTTGCGGTGTAAGGCTTAGTTTGATCTTGTGATGTATAAGAGAACGGATTTGCAAAACCACTTAGCCAACTGGTTCCGTCGAAAACGTTGAAATCCAAAGCGTTATCACGTTGTTGGCCAAATTCTTGACCAGCTTT
>CAILON010000155.1 GCA_903835865.1 uncultured beta proteobacterium | reverse complement strand
GAGTGAAATTCGTTCCTGGGCGGATACCATTCGTATGCCTATCGAGGTGCGTGACTTTAGCGAAATCTTTAGTGATCTGAGGGTGCTTATTAATCAATATCCTGATGGGTCTTATCAGGCGGCGGATGTTTTAGCTTGGTTTAATCGTGCCGATCTCTGGCGCAAGCCTGATAGGGTTCAGATGCTGTTGAATCTTGCTCAAAAATTAGGGCTTCCAGTTTCTGCATTGATTTTGGCAATGCGCAAAGCACAATCATTAAATACTGCTGACATTATTGCTGGGGTGGAAGCGCAAGATCGCTCGAATGGTGAGCGCATTGGTGGCGCCTTCGAGTCGGCAAGATTGGCAGCGATTACTGCTGCCATAAATTTAGATCTTTAGAGTCTGTTTCTGCCACGCAGGCCCGGCAGATCTTCCAGGGTGTAACCAGGTAGAACAGCATGAAGATTCTTGGTGAATGCAAAGACCTTAAATAATTCACCCATCTCCGCTTCAGACAATAATTTTTGTAATGAATTTGAAATAGGCAGGAATATTTCTGGATTACTAGGATCGCCAATCTCTAGCGCAATCTCTCCAATACCTGCATCCAGTAAATAGCCGGCTTGGTTGGAAAGATAAACATCATCTGCATTCTGGGCAAGTGCACTGCGAGCAATTTGTGACCACTCCACGTGGGTAGTTAAATCACATAAGCCAGGTAGATAAAAAGGATCTTGAATTGCATGGTGACGATGGTGTGCCATCAGAGTGCCTCCAAGTCTTTGAGAGTGGTAATACTCGTTTTCTGGAAAGCCGTAATCAAAGGTTAAAAATAAGCCCGTATGTAAATGTTTTGCAACTTGACGCATCCAAGCGTTTGCAGGAGTGTGTAGTTCTGTGACATAGCCCTCTGAAAAATTTCCACTTAACAAACTTTCTGGCAGCAAATGGTGCTCTACAGGCATGCCTGCTTTCCATGCGAATATTCCGCCGTCAACAATCACGCCATGCCAATACCAAAACCCATTTTGAAAAATGATGGCATCACAAGGGATAGCATCAATTACTTCGTTAGCCAAAATAATGCCCTGGTAATTTTCAGGCAAGGCGCTTAGCCAATGACATTGTGTTGACGATGCGCAATCAGAAAAGGTTTTGCTCAAGAGCTCTTTTTGGCGTTGGGCTAAATCCGGTGAAATTTCAATAATGTCGTAGCGATCCAATGTAAAGCCAAGATCATGCAAACGGGTCACAATGGATTGCGCTAGCTTGCCAGTGCCTGCACCAAACTCCAAAATTTGAGTAGGTAAGCCTTGTGCTTGCAGCCCCTCTAGAACAGGTAAGAGGGTTGAGCAGATGGCAGCGCCAAAGAGTGGGCTGAGTTCGGGTGCCGTCGTGAAATCGCCACCAGCCCCTAATTTATGAGCCCCAGCACTGTAATAACCCATTCCAGGTTCATAAAGGGCCATTTCCATGAAACGAGAAAAGCTTAGCCAACCACCTTCTGAGGTGATTTGGGCAGCTATTTTGTTGCTTAGAAGCTGGCTATGCTCCGTTTCAAGGCTGGTCAAGGTAATATCCATAGCTCGCTAGTCTAAGAGAATTTAATTGAACCCGAGTTCAACATCCCCATCCCCGCAAAATAAGGCCGTTTTGGTGACTGGCGCTGCAAAGCGACTGGGTCGAGAAATTGCCATAGAGTTCGCACGTCAGGGCTGGGATGTTGCCGTTCATTATGGGCGATCTGAGCTTGATGCCCAGGAAACCGTAGCCCAGATTCAGGGCCTTGGGCGCCAAGCTCAGGCTTTTCAGGCGGACCTTGGTAATGAGGTTGCTATTACAGCTTTATTCCAGAACGTCACAAAACAATTCCAAGGTTTACATTGCTTGGTGAATAGCGCATCTATTTTTGAATATGATCGCGCCAATTCTGCAAATCCGTTGAGCCAAAAAAGTTTGCAAGCGCATATGCAAGTCAATTTAGCTGCCCCAATTTTGTTTTCGCAACTCATGTTTGAATATCAGAAATCGAAGGCCACAAAAAAGGATGGAGAGTCACTTCCGTCCGTCATTCAGCTGCTAGATCAAAAGCTCATTAATCTTAATCCCGATTATTTGTCTTACACATTATCTAAGGCAGCACTTTCAACTTCGGTACAAATGCTGGCCTTAGACTTCGCCCCATTTCTTCGAGTTGTAGGATTGGCACCAGGAATTTCCTTGCGCTCAGGCGATCAAACCAATGAAGGTTTTACAAGCGCCCATCAAATGACGCCACTAGGAAAGTCTTCCACACCTTTAGATGTTGCCAAAGCAGCAGTCTTTTTGGCAGACGCCAATGCCATTACGGGATCAACTTTGTATGTAGACGGTGGACAACATCTTTTACCCTCCGCACGCGATGTGATGTTTAAAACGAATTCATAAAAAAATAAAGCAAATAAATCATGCACGCCATTCTTTCACATCCCGCATTAACTGATTGTCGCCGTTTATTTTTGCAGGACTATGAGATTTATATCAATATCGGTGTTCATGATTTTGAGAAGAAAGCGGAGCAGCGCGTGATTCTGAATGTAGATTTATATGTCCCGCTCGCGATGAACACGCCGACCAATGATCAGTTAGACGAAGTGGTGGATTATGACTTTATGCGCGAAACCATTAAGGCACGGGCATCCCAGGGCCATATCCATTTACAAGAAACCTTCTGCGACGATATTGTTACGGCGATGTTGTTGCATCCAAAAGTATTGGCAGCACGCGTCAGTACTGCTAAGCCTGATGTGTACCCAGACTGCCATTCGGTAGGGGTTGAGGTATTTCGTATTAAGCAAGCTTAATTAAGAGTAAAGAAAATAAATTAAAAATCATGGGTGATATTCGTAAAGTTATTTTCGAGGAAAACAAGCTTGAGAAAAAACTCTGTCGCTTAGTGGGTCAAGCCATTGGCGACTTTGGCATGATTGAGGATGGCGATAAAGTCATGGTCTGCGTCTCAGGTGGTAAAGACAGTTATGCCATGCTCGACATTCTTTTGAAGTTGCGTGAGCGTGCGCCCATCCATTTTGAAGTGGTAGCAGTCAACCTGGATCAAAAACAGCCAAATTTTCCTGCAGAAATACTCCCGAATTACTTAAAAAGTTTGGGTGTCCAATATCACATTGAAGAACAGGATACGTACAGCATTGTAAAACGTGTCATTCCAGAAGGAAAGACAACTTGTGGATTGTGCTCACGTTTACGTCGTGGAATTTTGTACCGTGTTGCTGATGAGTTAGGTGCAACAAAAATTGCCTTAGGCCATCATCGTGACGATATTCTTGAGACGCTCATGCTCAATATGTTTTATGCCGGCAAGTTAAAAGCGATGCCGCCCAAATTGCGTTCTGATGATGGTAAGCACATCGTCATTCGCCCATTAGCCTACGTCCCAGAAAAGCTGCTTGAGCGCTATGCGGCGGATATGAATTTCCCAATTATTCCTTGCGACCTTTGCGGCAGTCAGCCTAATCTTCAGCGCCAGGTCATGAAAGAAATGCTGCGCGATTGGGAAAAGAAGCATCCCGGGCGCGTTGAAAATCTATTCAGATCTATGCACCACATCGTCCCATCCCATTTGATGGATGGCGAAGCCTTTGATTTCCAAAATTTAGAGATTTCTACGCAGTTGTCTGGGATTGCTGCCAGATCTGCTGGTGACAAGGCAATTGATGAGGCGCAATTAGATGAGTTAGCCTGCGGAACCCTCATTCAGGGGACTTATAATCCCCCTTTATGAATATCGTCATATTGGCT